>NZ_JBHSED010000018.1:0-43596 GCF_042651945.1 Cohnella boryungensis
GGCCTGTGACCTGCAACTCCATTATGGAGTACACAGATTCACAGGCCTAGTACATTTTCATTCATGGTGGTGGCCTCTAGGCCATGGTGGTTTGAGCCAGCCCCTTTTCGACGCATTGGATTAGACAATAATAGAATAAACGAAGAAGAGCAACAGCATATAGATTCCCATCGCGTATACGATGTACAGGAACCTGCGTTCGCGGCTCACCTCGTGGAAATCCTGAGCCTGCGCCACAAGGAGCAGCAGATTGATGAGCAAGGCGGCAGCGCCAAGCAGCATCGAAAGCTGAAGGGACATGAACGCCAGCAGACCGGAGACGATCCATACCGCTCCGAAGAGCAATTGCGAGCTTCCCTGCAGCGTAACAACTTCCATCCAGTTCCTCTTTCGCGCCCCTTGCCAATTGCCCAGCACCGTCAGCGTGCCCACGAGCAGCACGACGGAAAACAAGCCGATGAGGAAGTATTTGCCCGGCGTGGCCATACCCAGAATGCTGTACAGAAACAAATTGCCCAGAACGCTGAACAGCTTCTGCTTGATCGCCTCCTGGAAGCACCAGATCCAGAAGAAAAAGCCGATGACGCCAACGATGGCGCCGATCGCGCCGTACATCCAATCCTTCTGCGGCTGCAGATTCAACGCCGACGACGGATTGCGCAGCAGGTCGATCAGCTTGCCGGACTCCACGCCTGCCATTGCAGACGATACCGAAGACGGGCTCTGACCCGATCCGGCGGCTCCTGTGTAGGGCGGCTGCGGAGACGGCTCGGCGGAGGGGGCTGCCTGCGCTTCTCCCGGTTCTGTTCCTTCTCTTTTATGTAGATCAGGCTGATTGTGCTCCTTATCTGACATGTGACTCGTTCCTCCTTCAATAGGTTCAGGGATCCATCCCTGCTCCCCCCAAATTCGACATAAACTCCAAAAGCCCTTTAATTCTGCAGCTTTTTCAGCTGATAGAATTCTCCCTTTCGCGCCATCAGTTCCTCGTAGGTGCCGATCTCGACGCACTGGCCCTGCTTCATGACGACGATGCGGTCGGCATCGCGGATCGTAGAAAGCCGATGCGCGACGATAAATGTCGTCCGGCCCTCCGTAAGCTTCTTCATCGCCTGCTGGATATAGAACTCGGATTCGTTATCCAGCGCGGAAGTCGCTTCGTCCAGCAATATCACCTTCGGATTGCGGATCAGCGCGCGCGCGATGGCGATCCGCTGCTTCTGCCCGCCGGACAATCGGCTACCATGCTCCCCGACCTTCGTATCCAGACCGTCCGGCAGCTGTGCGATCACGTCCTCCAGGTGCGTCATGCGGACAACCTCCAGCAATTGCTCCTCGCTGACCGTCGGCAGCCCGTAGGTAATATTTTCCCGGATCGTTCCCGAGAACAGGACCGTGCTCTGATGCACGACTGCGATATGCTTGCGATAAGAGGTCATATCCAGCTCATCCATCGCTATGCCGTCAATAAGAACCCGTCCCTCGACCGGTCGGTTGAAGCCGATCACGAGATTAAGCACCGTCGATTTGCCTGCGCCGGAAGCGCCCACCAGCGCGATGCTCTCCCCGGCCTTAACGTCGAGCTGAAAGTCGGACAACACGTGGCGATCCGAATTCGGATACCCGAACCGGACACGCTCGAACTGGAAGCGTCCGGCGACCGTATCCACCTTCCGCTTGCCCTGATAGGCCTCCAAATCCTTCGACAGCAGAATTTCAGTAACGGAGTAGATCGATTCGAAGCCTTTGGCGATGTTCGGATAGACGTTAATGAGCTGCGAGATCGAGTTCAGAATCATCGTGAAGAACGATTGATACAGCACGACGTCGCCGACGGGAATGCGGCCCTCGAAAGCCAGCCAGATCGTAAAGCCGAGACATAATACCTGAAATAGCTGGAACGTGACCCAAGCCGACGAGCCGAAGTAAGCTTCAATGATATCCAGCCGATACCCTTTTTTGCGCAGGCGGCTCAAGGTGCTGTCGATCTTCGTGATCTCGGTCTGCTCCAGTCCGTGCGCTCTCGTCACCGGCATCATCCCGACCATCTCGGACACCTGACCCGACATCGTCTCAATCTGCTTGCGGAACTCCATATTCGATTGTTGGATTTTTTTGCGGAAGGCAGTCACGACGAACAGAGCCGTCGGAATCGTCAAGGCGAAAAAAGCCATGACCGACAGGTTCCGGGACGAGGTGATGCCAATCGCGACGATTACGCTGAGAATGGCCGGGATAACGGACAGCATAAATTGCTTCGACAGAAATTCGATCGCCTCGACGTCCCGAAGCACCTTCGCCTGCAGCTTGCCCGCCGCGAGCTCCCCGTGCGCCGACATGGACAGCCTTTGCAGTTTGCGCACGAGCGTGCTTCGCAGTCCCGCTTCGACGAAACGAATCGCCTTGCTCATGTACGAAATATGCAGCACCTGCGTCGGAATGTTCTGGGCGATGACGACGGCCAGAATCGCGATGTTCCACCACAGAGAAGCCATCCCGTACTTGTCGGGGGAGGCCGCCATATTGATCAAATTCGCCGTTACAATGGGCAAAATATAGACCGGGGAATGCTTAATTAGGAAAAACAAGACCGACAGCAGCAGCTTGCTCCAATGCTGGCGATACAGCAGAAAGAGCAAACGAAGGGGCTTACGGTCGGTCAACGAATCGTCGTTCAGCAAAGGCTCAATTCCATAGGAGGGGGAATCGCTCCTGTTCATCGTGGCGGTCTGCAAGTTGTCCTCTCCTTAAGAAAGCGCTTATTAGGATGTAATGAACCCATCTTCAATCATTTTCGCGTGCTTGTAAACCAACGGAGTTGTCGTTTTCATGTGCTTTCTTGCTCACTTGCCGCTTACCACGGAAGCCGATTGCCCAGCAGGTCGACGAACGCAGGCGTATCGGGGGCCTGCTGCTCGAATTGCTCCGCCAGCCTCAGAATATGCGAGGCGGCTTCTGCAGCCGTATAGGCCGCCGCCTCGTCCAGCTTGCCCTGCATATAGGTAGCCACATGGCCGGGGTGTACGGACAGAACCGTTGCTCCGCGCGGCCGGAGCTCGTTATGGAGCAAAGCGGTTTGCATATTAAGCGCGGCCTTGGACATCGCGTACGCGAACCAGTTCGTTCGAAAGCAGTCCCCGATGCTTCCCGCCTCGGAGGAAATGTTCAGCAGCAGCTTGTCCTGGGAGCGCAGCAGCAGAGGAATCAAAGCGTGCGTCACTCTGAGCGCTCCGACAGCGTTCACATTGTAGACGTCCAGCATTTCCTGAAAGCGCGGCGTCCCGAACAGCGTCTGCTCGATATCTCCCAGCCTGGCGGCATTGTTAATAAGCAGATCGATCCCGTTCGTCCGCTCGCCGATCCATCTCGCGGCCTCGGCCACGCTCGCATCGTCCCCGACATCCATTCGAACGGTCGACAGACGCCCCCCATAGCGGGCTTTCAGCTCCGTCAGTCCCTTCCCGTCCGTCGGCTCATATCGGCCTGCGAATACCTCGTAATTCCGAGCCAACAGCCCGGCAGCCAGCTCCATGCCCAATCCGTAATCCGCTCCCGTTACGCACGCCGTTTTGCCCATTCCCGCACCTCCCGTATACTCCTTCGGACATTGTACATCCGATTGGCTATGGCCCGTCAAGGGGTTTCGGCCTCACATGCAAAAACAGCCGGAGAAGCTTCGCGGAGACGATACTGGTATGAATAAGCGCGAAACTTATAAGGTCTGAATCGTCAAAAAAAGCCTGCTCTCCTAAGCCTTGATAGGCTAGGGAGGCAGGCTCGCTTTCATTAAATCCGTATTACCAGGTCACGTATCCAGGCGACCCCGGCGTCGTGTTGCCGATCAGGTCGATGAATGGAATCGTGTACGCGATGACGATCAGAATAACGGCAATCGTAATCCACAGCTTCCAATTTTCCAGAAACTTCGGCGTCGGCTCCGAAGCGTCGGACACCTCGCCGATCGGATATTGCGTTTCCCCTTTCGGAGCGCGCATTAAGGAAATGATGTTGTAGATAATGAGGATGACGCCAATGAACAGGATGATGCCTCCAATTGCCATGGCTACGTGATACGGAATCCACATAATGGCGTCGGGATGATCGTCATACGTGTTGTAGGCGGTGCGTCGCGGAGAGCCGAGCAAGCCTACCGTGTGCATCGAGCCGGACATCAGGAACATGCCGACGCACCAGATGAGCGTTTGAATGATGCCGAGCCTGTTCATCTTTGGCGTCAGAGTTCTTCCCGTCACGACGGGAATGAGCCAGTAGACGATACCGAAGAAGGTAAGCGCGACGCTCGTCGCCACGGTAAGATGGAAGTGGCCCGTAACCCACAAGGTGTTGTGAACGACGGCATTCATCTGGTTACTTGCATTGATAAGGCCGCCCGCGCCAGCCGGGATGAAGATCAGCATCCCCATGAACGGAGCGAAGAAGCGTACGTCCTTCCAAGGCAGCACCTTAACCCAACCGAACAGTCCTTTCGTCCCTTTCGATCTGCCGTACAGCTCGAAGGTCGCGAACAGGGAGAAGGCGGTCATCAACGAAGGAATAACGACCATGAAGGTCAAGACCACTTGGAGGTATTTCCAGAAGTGGCTGATGCCCGGCTCCATCAATTGGTGGTGGAAGCCGACCGGAATCGAGAAGAGCAGGAATAGAATAAAGGACATCCGGGCCAGCGAATCGCTGAAAATTTTGCCGCCGATAATCTTCGGAATAATCACGTACCAGCAAATATAGGCAGGAAGCAGCCAGAAGTAAACCAACGGATGACCGAAAAACCAGAACAGCGTTCTGCTGAGCACGACGTTAATCGTATCTACCCAGCCGAAGGACCATGGAATAAGCTGCACGACAACCTCAAGCGCTACGCCGATTGTTGCGATCTGCCAGAGCAGCATCGTAATAACCGACATATAAGCGAACAGCGGAGAGAGCTTGCCGGAGTTGTTCTTTCTCCAATGGCGGTATTGATAGAAGATGCCGAATCCGCTCAGCCAGCTGCCGATGACGACAAGCGCCAGCGCGATGTAGAAGTACGGGGAGGCCTTCATCGGGGCGTAGAACGTATAGAGTACGCTCGCCTTGCCCAGCAGGATGACGATTACGCCGATGACGGTACCTATGGACATCAGGATGTATCCGATCCAGCCTAGCTTCCTGGCCAGAGGAAGCAGTTTGCCTCCTAATGTCTGCGACACGCCGGAGTATAGAAACCCGACGATAAAATAGGTGGTGAAGATAAGCGCCATCAACACCCCGTGGGCGGTTAACAGCTCGTAGTAGCCGATATTGGCGGGTAAGGTGATCGTCCCGCCCTTGACCATCCCTTGAAGCATGCCTGCGATCCCGCCGATCAGCAGCGCGCCGAAGGCGAAGAGAATGTGGGCGATGACCAGTCGGCCGTCCTGGCGGTCGAATGTCGAGAGTTTGGATTCAGTCATGAGACACGGCCTCCTATTTCACCACGAGGGTGGTTTTCATCATTTCGTGGGCGATCCCGCAATATTCGTTGCAGAGGATCAAGTACTCGCCGGGTTTGTCGAACGTATGGGAGACGTGGCTGATCTCGCCCGGCGTCACCATGACGTTAACGTTCGTCCCCGGAATCTCGAAGCCGTGAACGACGTCGGAGGACGTAATCTCGAAGTGCACCGTCGACCCCGCCGGAACCTCCATTGGCATAGGATCGTATCCGAATGCGTAGGCGACCATGACCGCTTTATAGGTGTTTTCCCCGATTTTTGTAATTTGCGGCTTGTCGAACGGCGGCGTCTCGCTCACCTTGGTCGGATCGATGTGGTGGATGTGCTCGTTGGGCGGCGCGATCCCTCTTCCGAAGGTCATAATCCCCAACACGAGCAAAAACACAGCCAGCATGGACACCCCGATGCTTAGCCATACTTTCTCTAGCCGGTGCATATGCATATTGACTTCTACCCCTCTCTAGTCACGTGCTACGAATAAAATGAAAACCCCGATCCAAGTAATCGCCAAAAAGGCTCCAAGCAGCATGACGGATGCGAAAGTCCCCTTGAGCGATTGCTCCTTCTCCTTGGGGGCAGAACTTTGTTCGTGCGGCTTTGACGCCGACCGGTCATCGCACATTCCGAGTTCCTCCTGTCCTTAAGTTGCTTTCATTGTAAGGGCTTGCGGCCTGTCGCACTGTGACAATTGTCACGGGAAAGTTCGGCTGATGTGGACGATTTGTTACATGAGGATAGAAAAAAACTCCGTTGTCAAGTCGGCGGCTGGGAAAGCGAACGGCCGGGAATTTCGCAGTGGGCGAGGCTGTCTTGCTCGGGATGCGTCAGACAGGATTCGCGCAAAAAAAGCCCCCCGGCAACATCGCCGAGGGGCTTGTGGATCATGCTTATTCTACAATCAGCTTGCCGATCATTTCTTCGTGGCCTTTGCCGCAGAAGATCGAGCAAATAAACTTGAACTCACCCGTCTTATCCGCAACGAACGTCACCGTAGCATTGCCTTTCACTTCTTTATCATAGCCTTCTACCTTCAGGGCGTGGTTGCCTTGGCTGTTCTTCAGAGTGATGCTGACCTCTTCCCCCTGCTTCACCTTGATCTCGCCCGGTTCGAACTTGAAGTTCGTGGCATCTATCGTGACTGCCTTAGCCGCGCCGCCCGCTGCCGCCGATGGCGACGCGCTGGACTCTTCCTTATTGTTCTTGCCTCCGCCGCAGCCCGCAGCCAGCAGCATTGCCGCCAACAACAAGCTGCTCAACATGATCCATTTTTTCATCTAGACCTGCTCCCTTCATCGATAACATCATGATCAGGATCATCATAATACGAGAAGGGGCAGACGAATGTGACATGTTTCACAACGTAACAATTTTGACACAACGTTTGTTGGAGTCACGCTCAGGGCCGTTTCGTCCGCTTGCATTCCCGCCTAGAAATGTCCGTCATGGCGCTGCTTGCAGCGATTGACCCAGTCTACATAAGAGTCATATACAGACTTCTCCAGATGGTCCTCCACATACGGCAGCGCATTTTCGACAGACAGAATCTCCGTGGCGGAAGGCCTCTCCTCCTTGGTGCTGTAGCTGATGAGAAGATCGATAATGACTTCGTGTACGGGTTGGGACATGGCGGGCCTCCCTATGGGCTTACTAACTCTTATCAATTGCATTGACTTTACTGCATAATGAAACCTGTTCCATTATAACGGAATGTATAAATTGACCCATTTTTTATTGCATTAGACGCAAGCGCAGCCGCATTAGAATCTAGCAAAGCTTTATTGCCCAAACCGTTGATATTCATATTACTGCCACCCGTATTTGCGCGATTTGCTTTAAACGATATACACATACCGTCAACATAACTAATAGGAGCAGGGTCTAGATTAAGCGTAAAGTCATTTCCTGAACCGCCAGTTGTACCATACCCTGACAAACGCACATAATCGTTCGGTAAACCTAAGCTTCCATCGTTAAGACGATTGTTAAATATGAGAGATGTTGCGCTTAAATTATTCATTTCTTTAGTTCCGCCGCTTTGATACAAATCGTTGTTTGCGATTATGTTTCTTGTGGCGGTTGACGATATAGATATTCCATAGGCTGGTGTGCCCATTCCTGCACTAGAAACTGGCGACATTCTCATGATGTTGTTCTGAATACTGTGTTCCGTTCCGTTTACAGTCATCGCATTTGTGTTATACCCAATGATAGAGTTATTACTAAAAATATGCTTTGCTCCGTCCAAGGCTACGCCTATCCCTACTCCAGCCACAGCCCCAGGGTCTATACAGTCAGTTATTCTATTCCCAGTTATTATGTGGTTGGTTCCAGTTACAGAAATTCCATGTCCAACACCGTATCCAGTAGACACTATACTGCTTATAATGTTATTGCTGATTATTGTATCGAATGATGTCCCCAAAACATGAATCCCTATTGGGTAAGCGCCAGATTGTATACTTAACTGCCACGCCCCAACTCCATTAATATGACAGCCGCTTATTAAACATTTCCGGCAACCCTCTAACATTATGCCTCGCATAGACAACGAAACAATGCCTACGTTTACGATAGTGCAGTTCATTGAATTTGTAAGGCTAATACCACCTGCAAGTTTACTACTCATAGGGCTATCTCCAGATAAAGAAAGGTTACGAACATGGAAATCTGACACTCCAGTTCCGTTAATCATACCTGAGTTTAAATAGCCGGAGAGGTTCACGCCTGTAATTTTAGTTGCGTTCATCCCCATTCCCTCAATTGTCACATTAGACTTTGCAGTTATGGCTGTGGAACCAATAAAGTAATCTCCTTCCATTAGAAGTATCTTCCCTGATGTCATCGTAGCAATCAAAGTATTTATGGCTGCTCCATCGTTCGTCCCTGTACAAACCAAGTCTGCTCCATCTTTAGACTTCTGTGAACTATTCGATGCAGCTATTACAAGTGTCGATGAACGTATAGATTTTGCTAGGGCGCTAATTGCCTGTGAAACCCGTTGCGGAGTCATAAGCTTTTCTGTTGTAGTACCTTCTTCGGCTTCAATCTGCGTTGCCAGCGACAATTGAGTTGCAAGAACTTTCCCATCTTCATCTAACCCTGCATATCCATTGGGTTGGTTTTTTTGAACAGTATTCTCAGGCGTATATCCAAGATCATCTTGTTTTTCTGATAATTTATTTCCGTTTCCATCCACAATTTCTCCAGCAGTCCATAGGTCGCCGTTCCACGCCAAGGTCATTGCATTGGATCTCTCTGTATTTGTTCCATTTCCCACAATAAGGGCAAGGTCAGTCGGGCTTATTGTCCCGTCATTGCTTTGGGGAACGTTATACTTTCCCATTGCCGTTTGTGCATAGCCTTTTGCAATTGTTCCTTCATTCTGTGCTTGAGACGATGTACCTAATGCTGCAGACCATCGTCCATACACATGCGAATATAGACCTCCTGCAAGTGTATCCCATCCTCCTGCGTAAGCACAGCCATTTCCGAGTGGCGTGGTGACAGCAAAAAGCCAATGTGAGCCTACATATTCTGTAGTATCCAACTTAACATTCAGACCATCAATTGAAAGTACTTTAACTTCAATGGGTACTGAGTTTTGTGTTTTGATAAATAATCTAGAATGGGTAGTTGGTCTATCCAGAGTGATCGTTTTAGTGTTATTGTCAGTACTTGTTATTGCATATGCAGAGCCACCACTTGCAAAAGTGTATCTTCCTTCCGCGCGAGAGGCTGATCCAATCGCTAGTGTATCCCTTCCTTGTGCTTGTGAACTATTCCCTGTGGCCCTAGTGTTAGTTCCCTGAATCGTAGAGTTTATTCCTTCTCCGGGAAAAACAACCTGAGTCTTTGCATCTAACTGAGCTTGAATTGAACTTGTCACGCCTTCAAGAAATTCAAGCTCTTCCGGTTTGCCGGAAATTTCAGACCAGTCGGAAGCAATAGGAGGCAGGTGTGCTGTCGGAACCTTCCCATTATCATCAAGACCTGCATATCCATTAGGTTCGTTTTTATTCGTCGTATTTTCAGGCGTAAATCCAAGAGCATCCTGTTTTCCGCTCCACTCTGCTTTTAGAGAAGGAGAAATGGATAAATCGGCATTTGTCGTCGGATTCGAAACAATTAAATCGCCATTCGAGGATAGAATCTCCGATAAACTTCCGGTACCGTCAACCCCTCTTCTGGCAAACAGATTCCAGTAAGCTAAATTCGTGGGAAGCTCGTTCAAGCTCTCCTGAACACAAATATAGGAAGAGCCGTTGTATTCCACAAGGTCCCTTGGAAGGTAGGCTGCCGCAGGAGAGTATTCGCCTTTCCAACGGACATCGTCACCCTTGTCTCCTTTCTCGCCTTGCAAGCCTTGAATCCCTTGGTCTCCTTGGTCGCCTTTTTCGCCTCTGTCCCCCTGCACGCCTTGTACACCTTGAATACCTTGCTCTCCAGGTGCTCCCGTATCTCCGTGTTCTCCCTTCTCGCCGGGATCACCTTTGTCGCCTTTCTCCCCTTTGTCGCCCTGATCGCCTTGGTCGCCTTTCTCCCCTGAAGTTCCTTGGATGCCTTGAATGCCTTGCTTACCCGGTTCACCTCTCTGGGCAAATACCGACCAATAAGTCGATTCCGTATCAGGAGCTTTATTAATACAATCCTGAATAGCGATATAGGTAGCACCTTTGTAGCAAACCTGATTATTGATCTGATAAAACGTAGCCGGACTGTATTGTCCCTTGAAGGACCAAGAGTCTTTATGCGCTTCACGAGCCGCTTCATTTTGTTCCCGAATCGCCTCATCCGACTGGATGCTCTCATTGAGATTGCCGGCATCTTGAATGGCTTGATTTGCAGCAAGGATAGCTGTTTGCGCATCTTCAAGCGCTTGACCAACCTCTTCAAGGTGCCCCAGCGCGATATCCCCTTTGTCGACAATGTCCTGCAGCGTCTCGACCACGTCATCCCCTGAACGTTTTGTCCAAACACGTCGGCTGCTAACAAAATGATTTCCGCGTCCCATATAATTGACAACTACAGTTTCTCCTTCTCGTTCAGGAGAGAATGTGACCATCGCCTCGTTATAATCCACGATAAACCCTGTCGGCGGAAGTCCCTGCAGAGGAACCTTGCGGTGCTCTACGTATCCCTCGATTTTTACTCTGTTCAAGCGAACAGGGATTTCCGAGAGAACAATCTGCTGGTTGTTAACCTGTTTCGATTCACTGATAGGGATATAGGGATCGCTTGCCGTACCTGCGCGATATTTCGTTAATGTGCTCAGCGTATAATCCAATGAAGCCATAAAAATCCTCCTTTTAAAATAAAAAAAGCCGTAATGGCTATGAAAATTAGTTGTTCAGTTGATGGCATTTAGGCAGGAAACCAAAGCATTGAAATCCGCAGCAGTTATCGGATCTCCCGCGTTTTTCTCAGCTGGAAGGCCTGAACTGTTCATAGCTGCTATTGCGTTTCTAACTTGCTTGAATTGGGCTGCTCTAGGTGGCTCACCTTGAACGGCCGAATTGTATGAAAAACCACCTAGTCCTTTATACTCTCTGAACTCAAGAACTCTTGAGATAAGACTATTCCACTCAGCCGCAGTGGCATAGAATCCGTAACCTTGTATCTTGAGTGGCCCGGAAACAATAGCATTGGTTACAGGATGAATTCCAGCATGCGACCAGGAGAAATTATTAGGCCGAGAAAAAGCCACCTCCTCCGAATAACCAAGTGAATATACAGTTCCTGCACCGTATAAACTCTCTTTCCTTGAGTAGGCTCTAAAATAGTAGAGTTTAATCTGAGAGCTTGTATACTGCGCAAATTGAACCTGTCCACCGTTCACAGTTGTTGATTTTGTCTCAATCAAAGCATTGTCAGAACGCCTTTTCATTTCCACAAGCACAATGTCGAAGCGTGAATCCGATCCGCTTAATCCGCCAACGGTTAATGTTACAGTCGAACTGCCGCTATTATAGACACCTGACAAAGTCGGCTTTTTGGGATTAGTAAGTGCAATGGTCGTGGACGACCAGTTTCCATACGTCGACCCGGCGTTCAAGCTTGCCCTGACTCTTAGGTCATAATCAAGCCCCCATTGCCCAAGGCTTAAGCTTGCTGTCGAGGCTGATGTTGTCAGCGTATTCCATACTGAATTGACGTGAGGCTTGTATTCAAGCTGATACATCGTAACATTAGGAATAGAATTCCAAGATACTTGAAAACCGCCTTCGATTCTTGCTTCGATAGTGGGGGCATTAGGAACAGGCGTGTCTACTGTAAAGGCTTTGCTGCTGCCTGCCCCATTGCCGGATGAATTATTGGGATAAACAGTAAAATTATAGGTTCCGGCAGATTTGACAGTGATGGTTTTACTTAATCCGGTTACTGCACCATTCACAACGCCATCCGCCGTAGAAGCCGTCGTTGACCAGTTATACTGCGATGCTCCGCTCGAAGCGTTCCAATATGCAGTCACAGATGCATTAGGTGCCGAACCGGACACAGAAATACTAAGGCCTGTTAATGGGTCAGGCGCCGGAAGAGGAGTAACCGTATATGATTTACTGCTTCCAGAGCCTTGACCTGTTGAATTTCTCGGGTAGACAGTAAAAGTGAATGTTCCAGTGCTTGCTACCGTAATTGATTTGCTTGTCGTCGTTACAGAACCGCTTTGTCCAACCGAAGAGGACCAGTCATAAGCGGTCGCCCCGCTTGAAGCATTCCAGGTTGCAGTGACGGATGCGTTCGGTGCATTTCCCGAAACAGTAACGTTTAATCCAGACAGTGGATCGGGTACCGGTGGGGCGAAAGTAGAAAATCGCTTCTGCTCCGCTACAGCTATTTGAACGCCATTCCTATAGTAGTATAGGGAAAATAAATAGCTTGTACTTGGCGATAAGCCCGTGACATACTTGGTTGTGCTATGAGTTGTTGTAGCTGTAAATTTCTCATTAAACTTAAGGGAACCGTCTACAAAAAGCTTATATTCATCTACGCTACTGCCGTTATGCGAAACAACAACTGCTATTTGATTATTTGTTGCTCCACTATAAGTAATTAAAGCGATACTTCATCACCTCCTGTAGTCTCGCTTTCCTATTCCAAGTTCTTGAAGATTACGGTAAAATCTAACCTAAAGATTCAAATTAAAGAGGGGGACAAATAGTGAAAAACAAATTAAAATCAGTTTCGAAATACACTTCTGTTTTTCTTGCGGGAGCCATTTTCGCTACCGCAGGATCAGCTTATGGAGCAGAGGCCATTAAAACCATCAAAGCCAAGCTGCGTCCAGACATTAAAGTGTCCGTTAATGGCAAGCCATTAGATGCATCCGCAATCACGTACAACAATACAACCTATCTCCCATTGAGAAAGGCTGCCGAAGCTGTCAATGGGAAGATAGAGTTGAATGGGAGTAATATTAATATTGTTACTGAAGCTCCAAACAATTCATCGACTACTCAACCTACTAATACCGGAAATCAGAACAACTCACAAAGCAACACACAAAATGATATTATTTTCATTGATAGTGTTGAATTATCATTACAAGTTACAAAAGATGAAGTAGAGTTATTTCATACAAGAGTTAAAGACGGAATTATAGTTGCGAGTTTCAATGAAAAAGAATACACAATAGAAAAATATGACTCTTTTTATTATAAAGAAACGGGTAGAACATATTACTCTAAGAAGTTTTTACTTCAGTTCTACACAGAAGCATATCTTTCAAAGTTCACACGGTATACAGTGAACTTCGAAAAAAATAATCTCATTAAACATTAGTTAAAATTATTTTATCCCCATTTAGAAATTACATTATTCAGCACCCACTCTTGTGTTGCAATAGCTTGGTTTCCCCAATTAAGACTACCTGTAACAAATCTAATTTCCTCATCCCCAGCGAGGAAAATATCTTTCTTTGCAAACATTCTTATTCCTGTACCTCTTGTGAGATCATTACTAGCGCCAATTTCTAAGTTTGTATTATAATACGAAATCCATGCTACATTGTTTACCGAACCACTTCCAAAACGAATTCCAGGCCTTCCCTCATCCCCAATTGAGTTAACTTTAATATAATCATAGATACTCGTAGAAACCTCAAAGTAACTATCCGCTACACTTATTGCCGCCCTCGGATAACTTCCGAGGTTTTTTGTTTGAATAGTTGCTCCTGTAATTGTCCCACCACTAATATTAGGAGCTTGAATAAAGGCGCCAGCAACTAAAGCATTAGCCATAATATTACCACTAATGTTAGCACCAGTAGCAGTTACTATACCCGTGCTACTTACGTTAAAGTTTCCCCAACCTATAGAACCGCCAGTCAAAGCAACATTAGAAGCAGTGACTCTACCGCCCAGGTCCACCCTAAACGGAGCGCTTCCATAGCTAGCATGACCAACCCATAGGCCCGTGCTTCCATCCGCTTTTACAATATTGTTATCTTTACCAATACTCAGAATGCCGCCAAACAAAGCATTTCCGCTACTATCAAGAGAAATTTGATTCGCCCACACAGGAGCGGTTGTTGTTCCTGTGTTTTTCTGTACCTTGAATCCGTCATTTGGATTAATAAGCACCTGGGAGTTAACCGCCGAATTGACTAAAGTCAACGTCATATTCGTCACCCTCAGCCCATTCTCATTAATGACAACGGACCCCGCGGGATTCGTAATCTGGAGGTTCTGACCGGCAAGGATTTGGCCGTACAGCCTCTGGGCATACAATCCTTGAGCATTAAGTACGGATTTCCACGAGTTGCCGCCGTCGTCGGTAAGCGCGATTTGGCCGTGCTGCATGACCACATATTTCTGAGGGTCCTCCAAGTCTTTCGTAATGATGCCTTTACGAGAGATTTCAACGCTTTCGTTGCCGGACGCCAGAATCTCTCTGGCCGCCGCATCCCATACTCCGTTTAGCACCGACTGAACCTCGTTAACGTCTGTCGAAGCCGTATTCCACTTGTACAGGTTGCTTGTAACCGTGCCCGATGTCGTCGTGGCCTTGTACAAATCCCTTAGCGCTCTCGCCTTGTCCGTTAACAGCTCCTGAACATTACTGATCGTGAGCGAGATATCGTCGGAATCGTAATCGAATCTCATGCCGATGACTTTGGCTTTCACGTTAATTCCGACAGCCGTATTCGTAATCTTGATGATATCTCCGAGCCGTAATCTTCGGTTCGTCTCGGTCAAGCACTTGTAGAAATTAACGATCCCGATCTCGACGAGAATTTTGGGCTGCTTGACCTTGTCGAATTCCGCAATCGTGCTTTCCAGCAACTGCCGGACATCCGTAATATAGGTGTTCTCGTACCTCCCTTCAATAATGTAGGGATTCCACTCGACAATCAGCTCCGGGGTAAAATTGGACTCAATACTCATTTGCTGCTGAAGGGCTCGAATCTGATTTCCGGTTACCTTGATCGCAGCTTCGGTTGAATTAATCGCATTATTCTGCGCCTGAATAAGGGCAAGCTTAGCCGCTCTCTGCTGTGCTAACCCCGCCGCCTTAGCGGTCTCCTGAGCCGAGTTCGCAATCGAAAGCTGATCCTCGATGATTCTCAGCTCCTTATCGAGCTCATCCAGACGATCCTTCTGCGTCGACAAGGTTGTCTGTTGCGCGGCCAGGCTAGACAAATACCCCTGAAAGCTGCCTTTGTAAGAGTCCACTACAGCACGGTAGTCTAACAGAGCGTGGCACAGCTCATCGCTCATATATTCGGAGTGACTCACCACTTGACGGTTCGCATCCCGTTCAAATGGATACATGAAGTAGCTGTAATCTTCAAGGTACGCTTGTCCGGTTACGTTTTCTCTCTGGATACCCAGCCCGTTCTCGCCGACCCCAACGAATCTCGTATAGAATTCCTCATCGCTGTCGACCTTTTTTGCATGCTTCAACAGCACGCCGTAACTGGCTTCAAAGCCGTCTTCCACGCCGTATTTGTCAAATTGCACGAGGCTGACTTTACGGTTGACGGTATCGAAGGTAACCAGCGCATCGAATGTCTTGGCAAGCTCATAGATGGCATCCAGCACACTGCTGCTCGTGATATCGAGAGATCGATACTTAAGATCGAACTCGGCCAGAACTGTCCCAATGCTCCAGATCGTCTGGGACAGAACATCCTGCAAAATCTGCGAGGCGTTGCGGCTCGTGACGTTGTAGTTCATCAGGCGTTTGTCCTGCAATTCGATTTCCATGCTATAGGCGGTAATGGTCTTGAAATCCGACTCCTCTTCCATGTGGTCTACGGGAGTACGAATCATAAACCACTCTTCGAAATCGCGATCGACCATTTTGATGATATACCTATTCTTCAGCAAAGCCGCAATCGGGTTGTCGACCAGCTTGTTGAATTTGGATATCTGGTAGGGCACGCGAAAATCTAGCGTAGAAGGATTACCAAGGCTCGTATCCCTGCTTAATCCAAAGTAATGATGAATTTCCCCTACAAGCGTTCGATTCGGTCTTGCAAGAAACATGCGCGGCTCTGCCGGTTCATCGTACTTGTTCTCATGAAAGCTCATATTTCACCTGCCTATTGTATCCGTTTAAGCTGATACTTGAATTTCACTACGCACTTGCCCTTGATCCGCAAATGATTATGATGAACGGGAAGAGCAAGATAATCCCCCCTGAGGCTTCCATAGCGATTGGTTAGCGAAATATCGCTGGTCACCGTCCGATTATCGCAATCGATAGTTACCGTCTCTCGATCGAGTAAGCCCAAGAGCTTCATCTCGGCGTTTCCGTCCGAAAGGTTAGCGATAGACACGTCGCCATTCGTGATTTTGTATATGGACACTTCAGGTTTGCAAACCTCATGCCCCAAATTATTGAACGTATACGTGGTGCCGTCTATCGAATTATTCGACAGATCGACAATCTCCTCGTAAACCGGGGTATACGTGAACGCATCGGCGCAACGGAAGCGCAGCTGGATGTAGCCTTCCCGCAAGCAGTTATGGATGAGCTCCGGACTGTCCACGCACAAACAATAGAAGATGCGGTCCATGTCCCCTGCAAAAATCATCGGCGCATAATAACGCGGCGACAGAAGCCACTTGGCTACCTCGCCGATCCGCTCATTGTCCCAGCTATCTTGAAAAGCGAACGATACCGTAAAGTCCAGAGGCTCTCGATCAATCCCCATAAAATAAGGGCGATCATTGCCTTTAATCCTCTGCTCGCGGATTGATCGGCTGGAGGCGAAAGGCTCGGCTTGCAGCCCCCCGTCCATGTTCACATTAAGAATGCCGTAGGCATCCGAACGGACGCCATTATAAATAAAATATTCTGAATCTCGAATTGCCATGGTTTCACCGCCCCATAAATAGAATAAGAGAACCGGAGCAACCGATCCTCTTTCCGATTATCTTCTCGTTTTCTTGCCTCTCTCTAACGCTGCGAAGAAAGCGTCTACCCCTGGCTGTCCCCCGGCCACCTCAAGATTTTGTATCGTGACATAGGTGTGGCCCGGCATTACTGCCCCATTCATGGAAGGATACGATGCGCCCGCAAAGCTGCCGACAATATGACGAGTATAATCCTGAATAAATCTCATCGGCTTGTCCAGAACAACTTCGCCTTTTCTTAGGATGGAGAAGACCTCATCTTGCTTTAGAGAGGTCTTCAACCTTTCCAGCCACGATTTTGTAGTCGAACCTTCAACTCCGACTACTCCTCCATTATGAAAATTCAGCGGTTTGCCGTCGCGCCCCGTCCATATGCCCGTCTTGGAATTAAAAGTAGCACCGATACTACGTCCTAGCTCCTGGTTATCTTGATAATACGTATCCCTATTCTTAGGATCTGTATGCCATAACTCTTTGTTTCTCTTCATTTGTTCGAGAACAATGGCATCGTTATTCTTCGGATCAAAAACGGAATTCGGATTATTTGGAATCTTATTGATTTGGGTATTTATCGCGTTAAAGCTGTCCGTTAAGCTCATTTTGTCTATAAGATTCATATCAATGCTCTTACCGATGTTATCAAAATACACCTGAATGTTTCCAGAGAAGGTTTCTAGTATGTTTTGCATCTTATCCGCATTATTCTGTAAGAGAGCTTCTCTTAATTCGGAATAGGTCTTATCCGCAAATAATCGATCTTGCCATTCCTTTTCTACAAGCTCTTTGGCTGATTTGACTTCCTTCTCCTTAACCTTCAGCATCTCGTCATAGTTCTGGTCGCGCAGTTCGCGCGTGCGATCCAGTTCCATTTCGCGGATTTCTTCCAGCTTGTGTGCAAGTTCTTTCTCCGCTTGTACTCTCTTAAAATTGCCTTCCTGAGACGTATCCAAAGCCAGCTCATTTATCCGATTCTGAATCTCCTGCGCTTCATTCTTGAGCTTACCTCTCTGAGAATCGTAATCTTCCGCTGCGCTTTGTTCACGCAGCAATTGTTTCTGTTGCGTAATTAAATCCCTGTATGAATTAAGCTGTTTATCCAGCGTATCTTGTGCAAGCTTAGCTTGTTTATCGTAATATTTCTCCAGAACGTCCATGGTGTTCTTGGCGGCGTCCGTCACGGACTTTTTCCATGAATCCACTAGCTCCTGCTGAGCAATTGAAACATCCAGCAGCCGATCTTTATTTTCTTCCAGATATTCATTAAGCTCTTTAATCTGTTCTTTCTCCAGGTTGCCTTGACTCAGCCGTTTGTTCGTCCACTGAATTTGACTTTCAATAAAGTTCTTTTTTTGAACCAAAATTTCAAGCTGTTTTTGTTCTTCCTCCCGATATTCCTTGCTTCCTTCGACGAACAACTTTTGCGTTTTTTGTGACGTTGCTAAGGCATCGTCATACCCTTTGTACGTATTGTTTTGCTTATTAAGGAACAATTGCGTATTCTTTAGTTTCGTATCCTTTAGGAGATTATCCGTCTCGGATAGAGCTTTGCCAACTTCCGTCAGCTTTTCTTCATTAGTCTGTATCGCACTAGACAATAGCTTCCATACAGCTAGCTCTTTTAGAAGCTGTTCTTGGGTATCTTTTGAAGAATTATTATAGAGATCTATAAAGACCTTTGTTTCTTCTCCATCGTTATCCAACCACTTTTCCTTATCATACTTAGGATTTTTATTTGATTTTTTTTGCATATCTTGCAATCTCTTATTAGCATCTTCAAGTAACTTGATTTCTTTGCGTTGGTCGCTTATAAGAGTATTTGTTTTCTCGATACCTTGAGCATACTTACCTTCGTTAATAAGCTCTTGTACCCGACTCGAAGTAAGATCATTAAGCTGAGCTCTGGCTTTTGCTTCCTTATTGATACCGTTAATGACTGCCTGAGTTGTATCTTTAATATTCTTTGGAGCGTCTGTAAAACCCTTCGACGATTTGGGGGCACCAGATACTCCATAACTGGGATCTCCCATCGTTTTGAGTATCGCATCCAATGCGTCTACACTGGATTGCCTCTTCTTCTCATCGTCCTTCAAGTTTTGTTCTTCTTGTTTTATTCTTTCTTTTACAGCCTCAATTTCCCGATCCCGCACTGTACTTTCTGCGTTTTTTTCTAAGTTTTGGGGGTTATTGTAGTTATCTAAAAAGGATTTTGGCTTTAGCATGTCTTGATAGTTTGGGAAGAAATCCCCATAGGGCTTATATGGATCAAACTTAACGGGGTTTTTCTTGCCGTTCTTGGCGCCGTTATAAATCTGAAGAGCCTTTAGTTCTGCTTGGTAAGCTGTAATTCGTTCTTTTGTTGCATTTACTGTCTCCGAAGCAGCATTCTTTTCGTCCGTTAGTTTTTTTTGGATGCGTTCATTCTCCGTTTTTTGAAGATTTTTAAGAACGCCCTCCTCTATGGTCCAGCCGTCTGTTGTTTGCTTAATGTGAGTGGATAGCTGGGGATATAGCACGATCAGATTTTTCATAGCTTCCGCAGACAATGATTTTCCTTGAGAAATATCTCGAAAGGCCTGATTTAACGGCTTAAGACCTCCTTCCAATTCTTGCACCGTTTGCCGAATCATTTTCTGACTATTCTCGAAATCTATAGCTGAACTGACACCTAAACGTTGTTCCAGTGAAAGCTCATAAAAGGAGACGATCAAATCATCCACTTTTGACTTACCGATGCCCAGTTCCGCCCCCAAGGAGTACAATTGATCGAAGGTGCCTGTCAAATCCAGATCATTGTGCTCCCCGGCTGTACTCAAGGTTTGAAAGAACGCCGCGAGTTGATCTGTTTTTTCCTTTAATTGAGTTTCATCCAGATTGGAAATATCTAAGGAATGAGCAATTGTATCAAGTTCGTCTGCCAAATGGCCGCTGATATCGATATCGTTTATTTTTAAAGTTTCTAAGGAAACTTGCTCGATATATTCGCGTATTAAGCGTTTGGAATTCTCTACTTTGTTTACAAAGTCTGCCTCTTGAATATCAAGCTGATTCTGTTGAAAACCGGAGTTCTTGACAAATCTGCTTTGTATGCCCGCAGATACTGCATATCCGCCAATATCCTTCTCCGTTCTGGTTTTCTCTAATTTCCTCTCGTTGCTTTCCATCTCTTTTACATAACTCTTAAACTGATCTGTGGTTTGCTTTTCCCGTTGTGGTTTCTGAAGCCCCTCTAGCTTCTCGGCATAGTTGAGCTCTTGCTCCAAATATCTCGAGTTTTTGAGGTGCGCCTGCCCTTGTTCATCAACGTAAGAAACAAGCTCCGGCATGAGCTTGTTTAATTCGGTAGCAATCTCTAACTGTCGCTCCGCCCCAGTATTGGGATCGATGTATTCTTTAACAAGAGGTCTAATGCTATCTTCGTTATACGTCCAATTTCGAGCAGCTTTTATTCTAGATTCAATCATTACTTGCTCTTGCTGAAGTTTCTTCTCCCCTTCGTCAATAAGATACTCGATTCCCATAGTCAGTCCCGTAAATAAAATACCGGCTATTCCTGCAGTTGCGGCTGAAGCTATCGCTCCCGTAGGAATCGACGACAATGAAACGGCAAGGCCCACATTTGTCACTGCGTCGTCCACAACATTAGAAAATGCGTCTGACGCAGAAGCTCCGTCTTTGCCGCCTGATCTGACATCGGCATTTAGGGATAAATTCCGATTCTGCTGAAGCGCGAGATTACGTTGAACAACAGCCTGGGTTTGCAAGCTTATTTCATCCGTTATACTTCTGAGTTGATTCGTTGTATCAAGCAAGGATTGGTTTAACTCATCGTTCATAGCCGTAATTGTTGAGAAGGAATGCCTTACGTCTATAACGCTAGCATTTACGCTTTGTAGAATTCCCGTTAAATCATGATCCACGTTAAGTTTCAGATGCACCGCTTGCATCGTAGGATGTTTCTCAAGTTTTTTGATTGCCGACTTTAGATTTTGAAGAGTCGTCTTCTCATCCAGCTGCGCGGCAACCAATATCTTTAAATCCTGTGCCACCCCAATCACCCTTTCTCGCAAAATAAAGAGGAGCCCTCAGTCTACTCCTCGTAAATCGTGTCGAACAGCTTGCAGATTTGCTCGTATTCAATCGCCGCTTCACCCGCCCAGGTTTCCGGGCATTCCTCGATCGATTCCTTTAAGACAAGCAGCATCTCCTTATTCTCCTCGTTCTCCTCAATCGTGAACGCCTCCTCGAGCAGCTCCCGGAAATCTTGCTCGAATGCCAGCTCATCCATGACCTCGTAACGCCTCTGCTCCCCCTCAGCCTGTACAATTACAGGATTCCCCTGCTCATCCAGGCTGCAATGCTCCTTGAGCAATTGAAGATGATACTTGCGGAGCTCTTCGCCCCTGGCCGCGAGGATTTCGAGAAACTTCATGCGCATGCGATTTTTCTTGCCCGCGAGCTTAAGCTGGTTAAGCAGCCAACGGGTATAGAAGTCGATTTGCCCGTTCTTAATTTTCATTGGTGGTTCCCCCCCTGGGCCGGCTTCCTCAAGTGCTCGGCGAGCAGTTGGCTGCCCTCAGCCGCCCTTTGCAGCAGCAAGGTCAGCTTCTCCAGCTCTTCCGCCGGAAACGCGCCGATCAATTCCTCCATGATTCCCAGATCCAGCATCTTCTCGCATAGAAGAATCATTTGATCCAATTTCTCGGGAATCGCGTCTCCCAGGCTTGTAAAATGCTTGAGCAGAAGCATGTAGTAAACGAACAGCATATCCCGCCCTGTCTTCACGTCCAAGCCTTCCTTCTTCATCTGCTGCAGCACCTGCTGATAATCCACGACAAGCTTCTGGCCATCCGTCGGCTTGAACTTCTCCTGAACGTCTACGTAATATCCGTTGCTCAGATGTACGCGTTTGGTTTTGCCGTATTGCGTCCGATGCTGCCTATGAACCGTTGTCATTGACAGAGGTCTGGATTTGGTCATTTTCATGCACGCTCCCTATTGTTGTAATTATTTGCTGCAAACCGTCCATTCCCTACGCAATCGGAATCGACGGCTTGCAGGAAATAACAAAGAAGAAGAGCGGCGGGCTCTCCTTCTTTGTTGATAAGCGATTCCGGCTTACGCAATATCGCCTTCGTCGTAAATTTTCATCGACCACATGTCCGAGCTGAGCGGGTCCTTCAGCACTTCTAGCTTCAGGTCCAGAACGGCCGGGTCGCCTTCCGCAGCCATCGCCAGATTAAAGGCGTCCTCGAACTTGGCGTTCGGCACCGTAATCTGCGCCGCATAGTCCTCCTTCGAGTACTCGTCGCGAACGACGCAGTCCAGCACGACCTTGAACGTTTTGCCGAAGGCGTCGGACGTTACCTTGAGGGATTTCGCCGTCGCATCGGTCGTGACCGTATAATAAGCAGCCAGCTTCTGTCCGTCCGCAAATTCGCCGCTGAAGAACGACAGATTCTTGCCGGTCAGAGAATATTCGCCCGATGCAGCGGTACCCGCAGCCAGCTTCACTTCGTCGCCCAGGGTGCCGTCCGCATTCAATTCGTATACGCCCGTCAGGCTTCCGATCGGCGTCTTGGAGAGCGCCGCTGCGTTGGCATTAACGGTCAGCGTGTCAATGAAAACGACGCCTGTGGCGCCCTCGACAAGGTTGTTGCCGGTAAGCATAGCCAATGCCTTGTTGTCGAATACTGCGTCCTGCAGCGTCAGCTTTGCTTCGCGGTTGCTCGAAAATCCGATCAGCTTCGGATTGCCCCGGCCGCCCCGGGAATAGACCGTTTCGCCGGTCGTTTCGAGACCGCTTGTCTTCAAGGTGCGAAGCGTCGTGACCGGTTTGCCGGTTGCCAAGCTATAGAAAGTTGCGATGCCCGCATCGCGGATTGCCCAACGGTTAGGTGTTGCCATAAGTGATCAATCTCCTTTGATTTTTCTGCTCCAATGCAGATGGGATAGGTTTACTTTCTTACCGTCCACGTTGCCGGCGTAGATGCCTTGTATCGTGAACAAATAATGGTCGACTTGTTCAAGTCGGTTCAGAGCATCGTGGAATTGGAAGATCGTCAGATCGAACACGTTGAATATATTCACCGCATTCGACTTCCAGGCGATTCCCGATATTTTGCTCGCGAGGCTGTAAATCTGCTCTTTCTTGCGAAGAATTTCGTCTTTCCCTACCTGAAGCTTCTCGATTAGCGCTTTGGCTTTGGCATTGGCAGGCTTGTACTCTTCCTTGGCGAAGCTTACATGATGAGAGAACAGAATCAAGCTTTGAAAATATTCGAAATTGCGATTGTCCAATCGACATTCCGGATCGTCGCCGAATGAGAGATAAGCCTCGTCTCGGCTTTCGCCCAATCGAGGCTCCTGGCTCAGCAATACGGCAAGTCCCTTTCGGGCCAATGTCCAGAATTCCGCGTTTGCTCCGCAGTTCAAATAGAATATCTCAAAGCTCGTCAAGCCGCTCTCCGACATGTCCTTGGAAGAGTCCTTGTTAATCAACAGCGTTGAGATCATCCTGTCGTACTCGCTGTCCCCTATGCTAATGAGCTGCTTCAAGGTCGGCGCGGTGAACGCCAGCCCCTTTCCGATTTCGATCGGGACGTTGGCCAACAGCTTTAACTCGATCGTCTCGTTCATACGATCAGCGGAAATCCACGCACTTGTACTGCAAGCGGACCCCGTAATATTGCTCGTTCACCGTCAGCGAATTCATCGCATTGAATTGCAGTTCGCCGAGCCCCGACCCTTTCGCCTGATTCAGCAGGCGATCCACCCTGTCCATTCCATAGTCGGTTCGGGTACAGCCATAGGCCGTCGCTTGCGAATCTCGATGGGCGAAGAGGCTTACGCTCAGAAGGCCTGAATTGTAGACATCGTGGACTTTCGCGAACTCTTCCGCCGATACGGTCAGGAACATCCCCGTACTGGCCTCCGTTCCCGGAACGAACGGGTACGGAAACACTTTGCTGTACAGCAGCGCTGCGGAATCTGATCGTTCAGGCTGATCCAGAAAGTCGTTCTCGCCATAATAGAGCGCTTTGCACAAGTCGGAATCGGACAAGATCAGATCGGTCATTCGGTTCTTGTAGGCGATGATTTCTCCTAACCTGGCTATTTCCATACACCTCCTTCACATCTCTGAACTTTCCCGGAGAGAAGGCGAGTGGGGGACCCGCCTGTCTCCAGAGATCAGTTTCATATTAGGAAAATCGCCTCCAACCCCCGCGCACCTTGCGGGACAAGGCCTGCGGGGATTTCCAACTACTCCACGCAAGCCCGTCTGCGGCTTCTCATGTTCTCTCGCTTCCATGCAAGCTCCTTTTGCTTCTTGCAGCATGCGCAATACTTTCCGTTGTTTGATTTTCTTCGAAACAAGAGCCCGCATTCGGCGCAATGCGCGTAACGGGTGCCTCCTTCCTTCCATTGCAAATAATAAGCGACAACATCCCTTAAATCGCGAATGACAATGCCGGCCTCTCCGATATCCAGGACCAAGTTCACCTGCACGTCCTCCCGGTCGACGATGCGGGAAGGAGTAATGTAGCCTCGATTGACCAGTTCATGCAGCAGAAGCTCCTTATTTCTCACACGGCTAAGCTCCGCTTCCTTCAATAGAAGCTTCGCAGGCTGACTGACCCAGCCTTTGTTGCCAGGGTTCATTTTGTTTTTGGCTTTGGCATACACAAGCAAGACAAACGCCAGCTTCTCCAGATTACGGTCCTGCAAGGCTGCGATGTTATCCAGCTCTCGCCGCATAATATCGACGCTTTCGACCTCATGCAGCTCATGGCTCTGAATCGCGATCGTGCGAACCATTGCAGTCAGCGTTTTGTCCCATCGGGCGGGCTGATAGCCGGTCTGCTTCGCCAGATGACCTTCGACTTTCTCCCGCACCTCCTCCTTGGACAGTCCTTGAGAGAAATAATGCTTCATCAACACGCGGATTGCCGCTGTCGGCTTGCGACCGAATTGACCCTCAACCAATACCTGCTCCAGCACCTGTTTCTCATTCGTCATCAGCTTCATTCCCAATCGACTCCTTTGAATTCGCAAGTTCGCATCGTAAAGCGTTCTCCTCGATAATAGAGCTCGCCCTCGGGGTCCGGCACGGGATAGGAAATCCGATTGTCGCTAACCCTCAGCAGATTGCGGATCATCGTTTTCCCCGCAATGTCCCAGGCGAATTGCTTGGAACGCTTGTCGGTATAGCACAGATCGACGACAATGCTGCAGAGCTCGTCCTCATCATTGCAAATCCGGTAGGCGTCCTCCACGAACGTTCGGCTATCCGCCAACCAATTCTCCTCGTCCTCGCTCAGCAGGCCCGCGCTTTGCAACGCGGCGTAGTTCTTCGTCTCCGCTTGATAGACGGCCAGCAATTCGGCGACCTCCTTGTAACGGGCAGGCCGATAGCCGGAATCCGATTTCAATCGCGTATGGTCGTATCCCTTGCTGTTGGCCGCCGATACCCTTATGCCGTCCAATGCCGCCTCGACCTTCCAACAGATGCGGTTCATGACCGAGCCTTCCGTCGACACCGGCATTTTCAACCTATAGTAGGTCAGGAATTCCTCCTCGGCTTCGGTTCTCTCCGACTTCTCGGCGAGCTGCTCAACCGTGCAGCCGAACCGATTCAGACAGTTCGTTCTCGTTCCGCTTCGAAACTTGTCGTAATCCTTCTTCAGCTCGGGATAACGATAGATCATAAAATAGGGCTTTTTATCCGCCGTAATCGTTCGATTCCTCCGCTTGGCCTCCAGGGTCTCCTCATCATCGCCGTCTTCGTCGGCATTCGCCCGATAGTCGTACCAGCTCTTCGGCATCGGGCGGCTTTCTATGCCCTTCGTCCGGTCGATCGCATTCTGCTGGAAATTCTGGCTGCAGCGAATACGATATTCCATCGTTCTGTACGCCTCGCTGCCGGGCTCGAATCTCGCCAGCACGTCGTACATCGCCGTAATCCGGTTCGTAATGCTGCCGATCCGGTCTCCGAAGCTCAGCTTGTTGGCTCTTATGAGATCCGTCTCTTCAATAACTTTCTTGGCCGCGCTCCTCTGCACGCATACGATGGCATCAAGCTCCCGAATGTTGCGCAGAATCGCGGGATTATCCGTCGTAAATACGGCATCGCCGTCCATGTCCGCGCCGTTCATGGCGAGAGCCGCCGTATCGAACGCGTTAAATACGACCACCGTATCCAGATAGGCATACCAGCGCCTCATCTCTGCCGTATCCGCAAGCGGGAGCATCCGAATATTATGATGGCAGGTCATCGGCGCCCGGAAGCCCGCTATCCTCTGAACGCCGCGATCGCTCCAGTAGCGATGGTAGAATTGCCCCGAGCCCAGCAAACCCGTCACCTTCATTCCAAACATGCTCTGGCACAGGGCGTAAGGATCGCCGGACAGGAAAGCGTAATTGCCCCGTGCTCTCAGCTCTCCCATCTTCGCGCCTTGAATGCGTCGGCTGATCCGCTTGTGGACGTGACTGCGTACGTAAGGATCGCTAACGAGGTCCGGATCGATCATCAGCGCCTTGGCATAATCGTAATCGCTCTTCCCGAAGGACGCCTCGTCCATATGCATCCCCTTGAGAAAGAGCAGCGTTTTGCGGTAATCGCCGCCCAGCACCTCCTTAATTTCGTTAATCGTGGGCGCGATCAACTCCTCGATGTCGGCATCGGTCAGGTCCAGCGACTGAAGGAACTGATAATTCAAATCCCGCTCGTGATCCAGCCGCTTCGGCGTCGTCTTCGTCACGCTGAAGGTATACCCGCCGCTCCGGCAGCACGCCAGATACTGCTCGATGCTGTCGTACGAGCTCCAGAGCTTCAGCATCGATTCCGTCAGCACAATCTCGCTATCCGTCACCGAGCGTTTGCTTCCCCATATGTCGACAACCTCATCCGTCTGCGCAATTTCTTTGCTCCAAGCCTGGTAATCGAAGGTATACAGCATCCCCTTCATGAAGGCATTGCGAATGCAGAAGCCTCCCGGCACATAGTCCAATCCCAGCGCTTCCGCCCATCGTCGGCTCAGCTCCGGCGCAATCAGCCCGTAACCGTCGCTGTTATGGTTAAGCAGCGCGTAGCTGCGCATTTCCGTAACTTCAGGCTCGTCCCCTTCATCGGAGATGAGTACGACATTCGCCTCAATCGGCACTTTGCAATCCTGAACAACGAGCACCCCGGCCGGTTCGGGAACCGGCTTCGAAGCGGAGCAGGTCAGCGCTTTGTAAGCCTCGTACTTCGCGGGGACAAGCGGAACGCTCAAGTCTCTGCCGTTCTCGACTTTCCTCGCTAACGCGGGATAAAGCTCCTCGCTTACATACACAACCGTATTTTTCTTGACGCCGCCCGGAGTCGCAAGCCAGCGCCTATACGGCACGCCATTCACGGTAAAGCCCTTCGCGTGGTTCAGCCGGTCGAAATCGGCCATGCTGTCCATCACGATGGACAAATAATCACGCACGGTCACTGCGGAATAAAGCTCCTCGTACAGCTTCGCGATCCGTTCCCCGCGCCCTTTGCTTCGGGGCTGCCGCTTCAACTCGGCCAGCTCCGTCCGAATCCGACGGATGCGGTCGGCTTTGTCCGTCTCGGAGATGCCTCTCAGCTCGCGGATAAAGCGCAGCGCCTGGCTATCCCCTAGCGCAACCAGTTCCCCGTTGCGGCGCGCCTCCGCGGCGCCGTAGCCGTCCAGGCTCCAATTCGCCTTGCGCAGACGGGACGAATGAATTTTGTACGCATAGCTCAAGTCGGTATTCATATAGGCCATAGCCACTCCTTCCCTCTACAGAAAGGTGGCTTTCGCATGACACGGCTTAACGTCAAACACCCCCTCCCGTTTCCGTTCAGGAAAGCAGAGGGGGCTGAGATGAAGCGGCGGCTCGCTCCGGTCGCCCGGGTCAGCTACACCGTTAAGCCGGTGGCATGACGGCCTTCGCGAAGCTGCCGGATGATGCCTTGCAGCAGCTCCTTCTCCAGAGGAACGATTTCCCGCAGGCCGGTTTGAATCCGGTCCAGCAGCTTGCCGTCTCCCGTCAGACTGTATTTGAGCATCACGCCGACGCAGACTTCATGCTCCTTCTCCACAGCGGAGTAACGGCTTAGCCATTGCTCGTCCTCCAGATAACCGTGCTCCAGCATATAGCGGATTCTAACGCGCATCAGCTTCTTATGCTCATGCAGAACGTGCAGCAGTCGGATGTCGGCAACCTCCCGTCCTTCCTTCAGCTCGGTCAAATACTCCTGCAGGCGCTCGTATACTTCCAGACCGTAGCTGTTCTCCATGCACATGCGCGTCGCGGGCTTCACTCCGTTCACGTATCTCGACAGCGCATCCGCAACCGCTATCGTATCGAACGAAAGGTATCTCTCGTACTGGAAATAGGTGCGAGGCTTAAACGAGATCGACATGACCCTGCAATCGAACCAGTCCTTCATCGGGTCCGCGTGGGCGTAGGCCTGCTCCATCTCTTCGAATCCGCAGGTCGTCTGCACATACTTGCCGTTCCGCAGATTGTCCGCAATATAGAAGATTTCCGCCTTCGGATCATAGCCGTAGATGAACATATCGTGGTGGTGAGGATGCTTGCCGTAGGCTTCGGATTCGCGAATATAATACTGGTCGGCCAGAAAATACAAATAGTTGCCCATATCGACTGCATCGATGGCGAACCTTGTGAAGTTGCCCCTCCATACGTGCGCAATGGCGTCTCTGTGCGTGTACTGTATATTCAGCCAAGGACAATCAAAGAGCAACGGGTCGAAGAAGCTGTCCGTTTTGTTCGTGTAGTCGATTTTGCGCAGGGAGGAGAAATAGACCAGCTGGATAAAATGATTGCACACCCAAGGCAGCGTTTCCTCATGGCCCGAGATGATGCTGAACAGATTGGCCACGTTCGGATAAGTCCGATAGTCGTGCTGGCTTACCGGAAGCACTTTGCCGTTCATCGCAATTCCTCCTTATTTTCACAACTCTTCCCGCTCTCCATCAGGCTTGCTTCGCAAGGCCGGCGCGCTTGGCGGCCACATTCTCGGCGAATTGATCGATCGTAGCGAAATAATCGATGACCAGTTCCTCGTCCCCGAACGCGACCTCGAACCTTTCCTCGATATGGACGATTAGCTGTACGACCTTCAGCGAGTCCATACCGGCATCCCGGATTTTTTCGTGAACATCCATTTCCCCCAATGCCTCGTTTTCTAGCATTTCCGCAATTTTTTGCCTTATATAGCGGACAATCTCATCCCTTTCTGCCGTTTTCGACATCCTCAGCACCTCTTGTCGTCAGATTTTGACTATAATAGAGTTGCGCCCCGCGATTGGACGCCAAGGAATCGCCCGAGATGCAATGTTCTGAACGCGCCTTCACCCGAAAGCCATGAGAACCGACTCAAGCTTTAGTATTGAGCCATTTGCGAAGGGGGTCTAAACGTGCTCGAACGTCAAATTACGGACGTGCTTCCCGTGACATTCAAGCAATTCGATGTCATCTCGGGGAAGGAGTGGTGCTCTCCTTATTTCCAATTGCTATGGACGCAGCAGCAATCCTTCGAATGCGTCATCGGAGATCAGCGCCGCTCCATTCCCCGCAGCCGTTTCCTGCTTGTCAGGCCTATGCAGGCGGTGCGCCTCGAATCCTCGCTGCTGTCCTACATTCAATGCCTGAACTTCGACGCCGCTTTCCTTCAATCGGCGGGCACCGTGCTGTCCTCGATTTCCTTGCCCGTTAACGATTACGGCAAACGCCTGTTGAATCTCGTCCTCTCCTGCAAGCAGCAATCGCTCGACTCCGCCCTGCGAATCCGCCTCTCCTGCCTGCTTTTCTCCTTGCTCAGCGAATGCTTCATGCAGGTCCGTCCGGCGGAGGATTCGGCGAAAAAGAAGCCGAAGGCCGCTCCCGGCCCTTCGCAGCGCAAGAAAAGCGGAAGACCGATCGTGTATGCCGTCCGTTACATGCGCAGGCATCTGTCCAATCCGGATTTGTCCTTGCTGGAAATCGCCGGGGCAGTCGGATACAACCCCAATTATTTCTGCCAGGAATTCAGCCAGATTTTCGGCGTTTCGCCGATTCGGCATTTGAACGAAATGCGCGTTCTTCGGGCGCTTCGGTACTTGGACGAAACCGAGCTTCGCATTCAGGAAATCTGCAAGCACGTCGGCATTCGCAATCCCGGGAACTTCACCCACATGGTGAAGCTCAAGGTCGGCATGACGCCGATGGAATATCGCAGAGACCGGCGTTCCCGGTCCATGCAATCGAATCCGCCGCTAGAAATCGGCGCGCCCGGCGGAGGTTGAGCGGAGGACGCTGTCGATCCAATCCTTCTCGGCCGACAAGTAGCCGACAGGATCTGCGCCGAACCATTCCAGAGAGACGGCGGCCTCCTTCTGCTCTTCGGCCAGCATCCGTATAATCTCCGCGTAATCGACGGCGCCCTCGGCAAGCGGAACCATGCCTTCCCGGCTTCCGCCGGGCGCGTACACGTTGCCTGGCTCGAACACGTTCAAGAAGCGGCGATCGCCAATGTTCTTGCAGTGGTAATGCACCGTCCAAGGCTTCAACGCCTCATAGGCCTCCTTCGGCCGATCGCCGGCTTCCCAGAGATGGAGAAAATCGAGATTAATGCCCAGCCAAGGATGCTCCGTCTCTTCGAGAACGCGCAGCGTCGACGCCGTGCAATCCGCCAAGGAGCCGGGATGCGTCTCCACGACCGTACGAACGCCTTGCCGTGAGGCGGCCTCCGCCAGCTGGCGCAAGCGCCGCGTCACGGTCGCCCATTCCCGCTCCCCGGCGGACGCGCTGGCTATGTCCCCCGCAAAGATGCGCAGCTTGTCCGTTCCGAACAATCTCGCCCTGGCGATCATCTCCTCCCATTCCCGCTCCGTGGCGGCGAATTGGTCGGAATCCCCAAGCAGCTTGACGTATCCGCTGATCATCGGAAGCTCAAGACCTCTGCTCCTCATGTCTCCGGCGATCCCCGCTCCTCCGAAGGGCAGCCTCCTCGACAGGGAAGCCGCATGCACGCTCCACAGCTCGATCCCGGAGAAGCCTGAGGTCTGGGCAAGCCTCATCAATTCGTCGAACGAGACAAGCTCGTGACGGAACGAAATCGTACACAGGCTAAGCTTCATTCCGGCTCACGCTCCGATCCGGCCAGCAGCTTCAGCAGCAGCAGCTCCGCAGCGACGACCTCCTCGATTCCCGAACGAATGCTATCGGACGATCGCGGGACGCCGGAGATGCCATACCGGACAAGCTGCAGATTTACGTTCGTCCACCCGCGGACGATCTTCTCCGCAAGCCGGGAGCCTGTCTCCCGTTCCTCTGCGCCCAGAAGTCCGGTATCCAGATAGCTTTGCCATACGATCGTTCTCATTTTGGACAAAGCGGCTAAGGCGATATTGTTCCGATCCGTCCAGCTTCGCCTCTTGACCGGGTCCCATTGTCCGCTTTCGGCGAGCACGCCGAGGAAGCTGTCGATCGCGCTTCTCCCATCGCTTACGTATTCATCCAGGATTCGGTTCGTTTCCCGCAGGAAGGAGGCACGCAGCTCGGGCTGACGATAAGAGGCGTTGAAGCTCAAATGACAATACACCCATTCTTGGCTTCTTACGCCCGCCCGATCCAGTTCCTCCGTCGTCATGGCCCCTCGGAAGCCGGCCACGGAATCCGTGACGAGGAAGCTATTATCCGCCTCTCCCTTTCCATACGCCAATACGCAGTGATAGAACCCTGTCGACTCGAAGCCCAGCATCGAAGCGGGGAAGAAGCGCAGCTCCGAAGCTCTGCAGAGGACGATCGCCATGTCGCCTCGCTCCAGCAGTGCGGCAACCTCGCCCGGCGGCCCGGAAGTCATGCGGGTTTGAATGCCATACTCGTACGCCAGCTCGATCCACTTGATATTTTGGGCGGACATAAGCAGCCCTTCGTAATAGACGGTATGCCAATAGCCCATGAGAAACAGCCGGCGGTCGAGCCCCCGAATGTCAAGCGCCGACACGATGCAGGAGGCTGCGCATTCCAACGCCGCCAACCGGAACGGAGCGTCCTTCTCGACGATATTGACCCTCATAATAAACCTCCTTCGTTGAAATCTCAGCCACCGCGCGCTAAAGCACTTTGCTGACGAAGGGCTGGCACTTGCCGCTGACCGGATGAGGCTCAATGTGCGTCACCCGCTCCACCTCGATCTCCAGCTCGGAGAGTAGTAGGCACTGCTTCAGCAGCAGCTCCAGCCTTCGCGCCGCTTCGCTCAGCTCGGAAGCCTGCACCGGCTCGGCCACGATCAGCAGCCGGAACAGGGCCGGCGATTCCTGCACAAGCTGGAATTGCGTCATGCCCATGTCTACGGCCAGCGAATGATAGAATCGATCCAGATAACGCAGCACTGAAGCGTTGACCGCTCTGCCCGGCAGTTTGATTTGCGACACGCGGAACGGCAGCAGCTCCAGCAAGGGACCTCCGCCAGATGGACCGGGCAGGATGCGTCCCATATCCCCCGTTCGATAACGCAGGAACGGCAGGCTCTTCATGACGAAGGAGGTCACGACCAGCTCTCCCGCTTCTCCCTCCGACGCAGCACGGCCCGTTGCAGGATCGATCGCTTCCACGTAGACTAGCTGATCGTCGATTTCCAGCCGCCCGCTACCGTTCGAGAAGGCGATGAGCCATATTTCCTCCATGCCGTAATAATCCAACAGCGGCACGCCGAATATCCGCTCTATCTCCGTCCGTTGGGCCGGCTGCACGTATTCCCCCCAATTTTGCAGCGCCTGCAAGGAAGCGGGAATCGGCAGGCCCGTCTTGTCAAAATACAAGGCAAGCTCGTATAGTCCCGAGCATCTCCCCTGAATCAGATGCGGCGCTTGCTTGCTCACCTGATTCGCGTAAAGGGCCGTCATTCTGGCGTCGGCCAGCACAGAATTGCCGAGCAGCACCGAACGGTAGCCCAGCGGAATGCCTACCCTTCTCCGGCTCCGCTGGATTCCCATCGCCAGCTCCAATTGCTCCTTCTTCGTCTTAATGCAGCGAAACGGGGTGCCCGTACTGCCCGAGGTGTAAGTCACAATCCCCTCTTCGCGCATCGGAGACTCGAATTCTGCCCGACAGCCGTTCAGCGTCGCTTTGTCCACAAGAGGCAAATCGCCGAATCGCAGATCCTCCCCGCGCCACGCTTTGTAATACGGATAGCGGTCTGCCGCCTCTCTCGCCAGCAGATCCAGACGCCGCTCCATGGCCGACCTCAAGCCGATTGCCTGCTTTGCACGAATGTCACGAGGGACGACACGGTATTGAACACTTCCGGACGCAGATCCTCCGCGCTCGTCTCGAAGCCGAACTCCTCCTCCAGCAGCGTCAGCAGCTCCAGCACATGCAAGGAATCCAGATGCAGGTCGTGCAGCAAGGAGTCGTCCAGGCCGATCTCATCGGGACTCCTTTTGACGAGCCGGGCCACCACTCCGATGGTCGCCAGCTCCAACTCCGATCGTTCCGTATGGGAATGCATCGCGTACCTCCTTTATCTTTCGTTGCAGCCCCGGCCGATCGAGCTTCCCCGTATTTGTGCGGGGAAGCTCGACAGCGAGGAAAATATCCTTCGGACGCGCCGGGGCGGAAAGCTTATTCGTACAAAACGCATTGAGCCGCTGCTTCAATTGCTCTGCCGCAGCTGCGGTCTCGGGCATGATGCCGGGAACGATCAGGGCGAAAGGCCTGTAGCCCGTCAAGCCGTCCGGCAAGCCCGCGACTGCCGCCTCCCGGACTTCGGGGTGGGTCAGAAGCGCATTCTCCAGCATCTCGGGGTGAAACAAATGACCCGCGACGTTAAAAGCGTTGTCCAATCTTCCGGTCAGGTACAGACAGCCGTCCTCGTCGAGATAGCCCACGTCCGACGTGCGCAATCCGTAGGAGGCAAGCGTATGAGCCGTACGCTCGGGATCGTCGTAATAGCCGAGCATCACGTTCGGCCCCTTCACGACAATCTCCCCCGGCTGTCCCGGTGTCAGCACCCGCTGCCGCTCCCGGTAGATCGCGATCTCTACTCCGTTAATCGCGCAGCCTGCCGAGCCCGGTTTATACAGCAGCCCGCCGGCAGGAAGACAGGTTACGCGAGGCGAGGCTTCCGTTAAGCCGTAGCCGGTCCGAATGTCGACGTCCGGCAGTCTCCGCTGGAGCAGAGCCAGCATGTCCGACGGCATTGAAGCGCCTACGACAAGCAGCTTGCGCAGGCTGGCCAAGTCCTCCGCCTTCCAGGTCTCGGATTTGGCCAGCGCCATCGCGACTGCGGGCACCGTGCACACGAAAGTGGATGATGAGCTCCTGATGGCGGTAACAAGCTGCAGCGGATGAAGCAGGCCCGGCTCCAGGCGGATATTCATCCCCGTATCGAGCGCCAGCAGCCATTCCCCGGTAATCGTCGAGCAGTAGCCGAACGATTTGGTCAGCAGCACCGCATCCTGCTCCGTTAGCGTCAGGCTTCGTCCGATGGCATCCAGGTTCGACGTCAGATTGCGGTCGCTCAGCATAATCCCTTTGGGCCGGCCCGTCGACCCCGAGGACAGGAACACGACGGCCGTTTCGTCCGGCGGCGTATATCGACGGGCTTCGCGCGACGCGGCACGAAGGCTTGCGAATTCCTTGTCGCCGCTAAGCAGCCTCCCCGTCTCCCCATTCAAGAGCAGCGTTCCGTCAGCCGCAAGCCTCTCCTCGGCGCCCTCAGCCCGCAGCGCCTCTAGCCCGCGACCGGAAGCCAGCAGCACCTCCGCCTCTAAGCCCAGACAGCGATCCGCAGTCTCGGCGGCCGAAGCGAAGCCATGCAGCGGCACCGGAATGCCGTCCGCAAGAACGACGGCCATAAAGGCCCGGAAGCAGGCGGGGGTCGGCTCCATCCAGATCGGCGCGACGAACCGTCGGCGGAGCGGCAGGCGCTTCAGTTCAGCCGCCATCTCCAAGGATTCGGCGTACAGCTCGGCGTAGCTGATATAGCTTCTTTCCGCTCCTCCGCCATAGTGAAAGCCCCGATCCTTCCGTGCCGTTGCCGCGAACAACCGGATCAACGTCATCTGCGTCATACCGGCACCCGCTCCTGTCCCGCCTGCTCCTGCCGCTTGATCAGCCCGCCGTATTCGGCGCTGCTCCGCAGCAATTCCGCATGCTTCCCGGCCGATGCGACCTCCCCCTGCTCCAGGACATAGATCGTATCGGCGCTTTCCACCGTATCGAGCCGGTGCGTGGACATCAGCACCGTTTTGCCGGCCATTGCCTTGCCGATCGCGGACAGAATCCGGGTCTCGGTAGACCGATCCAGCGCCGAGGTCGGCTCGTCGAGAATCAGAATGTCCGGCTGCTGCAGCAGTACCCTGGCGATGGCGATTCGCTGGCGCTGGCCGCCGGACAGCTGCGCGCCGCGATAGCCGATCGAGGTGTTCAAGCCCTCCGGGAGGCTGTCGATGAGCGGCTTCAATTCGGCCAGGCAGGCCGCTTCATAGACCTCCTCGTCAGAGGCGTTCAGCCGGCCCATCCGTATGTTCTCTCCGATCGTGCCCGCGAACAGGAAGCTCTCCTGAAACACGACGCCCAGCCTTCGGCTCAGAAAGCCTCGCGACCAGCATCCGTGCGGCAGCGAGCCGATTCGCATATGCCCTCCCGTAGGCTCCATGAAGCCGAGCAGCGTCCGGAACACCGTGCTCTTGCCCGCGCCGCTGCGGCCCACGAACGCCGCAAACTCGCCGTACTTGACGTTGAAATCGACGCCCCGCAGAATCCCGTGGCCTTCCTTCGTCACTTCCAGCCCCGCAGCCGCTACCTCCGGCTTCCATTCGTCCGCTTCCGGCCCGTCATCGGACACGTCCGCAGCCGCCTCGGTCGGCGAGCGAAGGAACGCTTCGATTCGCTCCATCGCAACCTCCCCCGCTTGCAGTTCTCCGACGAACCCGTTCATCGCCTGCACGGGGGCCAGCGCATTGTTCATGTACTGAACAAGCGCGACGAGCACGCCCAGCGTCATGGCACCGTCAAGCACCCGGCCGCTTCCGAACGCATAGAGCAGTACGATTACGGCGCTTACGGCAAGCGATCCGAAGCTGGCGGACATGACCCGATACAGCGTATCCATTACGCTCGCCCGAACCAAATGCCGATACTGCCGTTCGTTCCGCTCGCGCTCCCACTGCTCCAAGCCGTGAACGCGAATCTCTCTTGAGCCTTCAATGCTTTCATACAAATACGTGCCGATCTCTTCGTTATGAGCGCGTACGTGACCGGTATTTCTGGCAATGGCCTCGCGGAACAGGCGCGGAATCGCCATCAGAATCGGGATGAAGATCAGCGCCGCCGTGCCCAAGCGCCAATCCATGTAGAAAATAACCCCTACCGCGAAGACCAGCGAATAGGCTTGCGAAGCCAGCTCCACGACAACGTGATTCAGGAAGTTGCCCATCGTCGCGGTGTCCATCCCCATCAGCGCCGTATACTTGCCTGCGCCTACCCGTTCGATCTCGGTCATCGGGATGCGGCGCAGATGAGCCAGGATGACATCGCGCAAATCAAGCGTGTGACGAATGCCCAGGTAGCGGAACAAGCCGGCCCGAACGACGCCCAGCGCCGCCGAAGCCAGCGCCAGACCGCCGGAAACGGCGAGAAGCGGTCCGAGCAGCTCGGTCTCCCGACCGACCAGTACGCGGTCGATGAGCAGCAGAAACACGAACGGCTGAAGCAGATTGAAGGTCAGCATCGCGAAGACGCAAGCATAAGCCGCAGCCGTTCTTCGCCAACGAATCTTGACGTAAGGCAGCAGCCTCATGAACAGTCTAAAGCTCTGCATAGGAGAACCTCCCCGCATAATGTCCGATGATCGGCCGGATGGCAGGCATCCATTCCCTCAGAGGAAGAGTCGAAGCCCCGGACACAATGTCGATCAGGGGCTCCTCGAAGAACGGCAGCCGCCGCAAGCTGTCGACATGATAAGCGTCGGGCAGCTCGGACAGCGTCCCCAGCATCCATTCCCCCGTCTGCGCCCGATGCGTGGACGCTTTGCTTGATTCTGCCCGGGCGATGGCCGCAGAGATGCGCGGAAAAACCGTCTCGTAATCGTACAGGCCGGCCCGCTCCGCAGCACACCCGGACATCGCTGCGCGAAGCCGTTCGTCCCTGAGCAATCGGACCGCCCATTCCGCAGCCTGATCCTCCCTCAGCCGGGGGAGGCCGCCGTCGTCCGGCCATTCACAATCGATTAGAAGACCGTCCTCGCCATGAGAGACGACCTCCCTGAATCCGTTCCAGTTGGCGCAGAGAACGGGAACGCCCCAGACCTTCGCTTCGATCAGATTGTAGCCGAACGTCTCGCCCGGATCCGTCGACAGGTTCACCAGCAGATCGGCCGCCCGGAATAGCCGCTCCTTCTCCTCGCCGTCTACCGGCCCCGCGAACCTCACGCTTGCTTCCAGCTCCAGGCTGCGGACGATCTCCAGCAGCCTCTCCTTGTAAAGTTCCGCCTGGCCGGGCCGCATGCCCGTATACTCCCCGGCGATCGTTAATATCGCTTGCGGCAACTCTTTCTTAAGCTTCGCGAATATACGAAGCAGGGAATCGATGTTTTTGACATCCTCGAGACGGCCGATGGAGAGCAGTCTCGTTCCGTTTCTCCCCGCTATCGCCCGTTCTGCCTCGTCCCGATCGCGCAGCGCCGTGCAGAGCGGAATAAGGCTCATCGTCCGATAGCGGTCGGATATTCGCCGAAGAGCCGTCAGACTGGCCTCCGACGAGCAGAGCAGCACATCCCTTTCGCTCAGGAAGGGAGCAATGCCAAGCCATTGGCGCATCCACGATTCCGAGCCCGCGCAGTGCGCAATGCCAAGAAATCCGAGATCGGCTCCAGCTTGGGCCCGTCCCATCATCAGGTAGGGAAGCAGCGACGGGACGTTCATGTATAAGGTTCGAATTCCGTACCTGTCCCGCAGCTCCGAGATTCCGGAGGAAAGCCGCTCCAGACTATGGGGAAACGAGCGGCGAAACCGCTCGATCGTTCCCCCGAACATGCGGAAGAGCTGCAAGGGCGGAATCGGAACCAGCTCGGCATGCTTGGCCAGATAACCGACCCATTGATTGTCGATCACCCGCTCGTTGAGCCGTTTTGCCTGTCCGGTAATGTAGCCGATCCTTAGCCCGTCCGCCTCACGCGAGGACTTCATGACACGTCGCCTCCCATCGCTCGAAGAGCTTCCACAGCTCGGCTCTGACTTCCGTCTCCAGCGTTTCCAGACGCAGCAGCTTGTCCTGCGCGTCCGGCAGCCGTTCCGGCCTGTTCAATACCCCGAGCCGCACGATGGCCAATACGAAATTTTCCCATCGAAGCAGCAGCAGCTCCAGAGCGCGAAGCGCAGGATCGGGGCTTGCATCGCTCATCTCGGCGAAGTACCCGGCAATTACGCCGAAAGCCTTCCATCTTTTCGCGACGATGCCAACCTGTCCGATTGTGGCGAACAACGCCTCGACCGAATAGCCCGCAGCTCCTTCGGCAATCTGTTTCATGTAGCGGTCAACGCCTTCGATGAGCGGACTTCTGGAGGTTCGGTCGAACTGCTCCCGAAACAGGGCCGAGACCGTCTCCGGCGCCGGCTCTTGAGCAGCCTCGGCTTGCAGCGAGATTCCCGCGCTAAGCTGCTCGCAGGTCAGGGCTTGCAGCAGCACCGTGTGCGATACGGGTCCTTCCCATTCGAAGAACGGGTCTCTTAAGAGCCAGTCCCGCTCTTCTTGTCTTTCTACGATTACGATGTGGGGAAAATGCTTCAATCCGTAACAGATCGCCGAATAGGGCAAGTAATAGAGATCGACCAGAACCATGACCGTGCGAGCTCCGCCCTCCTCCGCCGCCCGTTCCATTGCCGCGAACTTCTCCTCTTTGCTCCAGAAGGGATTCTGCCATCGGTCGATGCATTTTCCGTAGATTCGCTCGAATCTCGTCAATTCAAGATCGGGATCAATCGTGTCCGAGAAATAGGAGAATCCATGCTCGTCTGCGACAAAGGGGGCATTCCAGGCTCCGATGTACGCCGGTCTGATATCGATGCCCCTGCACTCCTGCAAGCCGATCGACAGGCAGTCCAGCAAACAATGCACCTGCGGCGTAATCATCGGGCGCCCACGGCTTTCTTGCCCGCAATGCAATCCGCGATCTGGCTCACCGTGGCAAAATGGTCGATATCCAGTTCCTCGTCGCAGAAGGTCACATCGAAGGCTTCCTCGATATAGACAAGCAGATTGATCGTCAGTATGGAATCCACGCCCGCTTCTTGAATAGAGCCATGGACATCCAGCCGTTCCGCCAGCTCGGGACTGTCGACCAGCTCCGCGATTTTGGCTTTCAGCCGCTTCATGATTTCGTTGCGATCGCTATGCGTCATCCTTTCCCTCCTGTCGGCTCGAACGCATTTCATACGTCTTATATGGCCTGCGACCCGGATCGGCTCCGGCCTAACGCCTCCTTCAATTGTCCGCACACGAACGCGACCGCCGCTTCGTCCATCCCGATATGCATCGGCAAGGACAATATTCGCTCCGCGCAAAACTCGGCAATCGGGAAGTCTCCGCTTCCATAGCCCAGATGACGGAAAGCCGGCAGAAGGTGGATCGGACGCGGATATTGAACCGCCGTGAGAATGCCCTTCTTCTGCAACGCCTTGCGAACCTCGTCCCGAGCCGATGCGGGCAATCGAATGACATAGAGATGGAAAACATGACTTTCGTCTCCCCGGTGAGAAGGAAGAACCACTCCGTCAAGATCGCCCAAATATTGCTCATACCATTGGGCTACTTTGCGCCGGTGCGCCGACCATTCGTCAAGGCGGCTCAGCTTCAGCCTCAACGCGATCGCCTGCAAGGCGTCCAGACGGCTGTTGAAGCCGGGGATTTCGTGCGTGTATCTTGTTTCTCCCCCGTGATTGCGAAGTCTCCGAAGCTCCGACAGGACGTTGGGCGATGCGGAAACGACGGCGCCCCCGTCCCCTAGCGCTCCGAGATTTTTGTCCGGATAGAAGCTGAAGCACGCCGCCGTTCCCAGACTGCCCGCAGGTTTGCCCCTTAACCGGGCCCCGGCAGCCTGAGCGCTGTCCTCGATCACGTATATTCCCCGGTCCGTCAATTCGGACAGCCACGGCTCAATGTCCGCCATCTGTCCGTACAAGTGGACGGGAATCACCGCCTTCGTGCGGGGCGTGAGGCATGCCCTCAGCTGCTCCGGATCGATCAGGTAGCTGTCGGGATCGCAGTCCGCAAGGACGGGCGTCGCGCCGGTATGGTGAATAGCCTCGACCGTCGCCACGAACGTATTGGCCGCCGTGACGACTTCGTCCCCCGGTCCGATGCCCAACGCCTTAAGCGTGAGAAACAACGCATCCGTTCCGTTTCCGACGCCAACCGCTCCAACTGTGCCCGAATAACGCGCGAAGGCCGCTTCGAAGTCCGAGACGGCTTGTCCTCCCACGAACACTCCCTTGGCCGCGAGCTCCAGCACAGATGCGACCCAGGGCTCGCGAATTTCATCAAACTCCAACTGAGGCGCCGCGAACAATATCCCCATAACGAACCTCCCTCTTATCGGCCGCTGCCATGCGTATGGCATCCAGCAGACGCATCCCCTCGATTGCCTGCTCCAGTGTTACCTCCAGCTCGCCTTCCCCTCTTAAGCAGCTGGCGAAGGAGGCATGAATGCGTCTTGTTCCCTCGTAATCCTTCCGATAACCGCCGACCGGAAAATCCGGCACGACTCGACCGGGCTGCTGCCCAGTCCCGTATATTGCCGCCTCGCCGTTCTCCTCGACCCGAAGCGTTCCCCGGTCGCCTCCGACGATCCATAGCGGCGATGCCGCATGCGAGCCGAAATGAATGTCCATCGACAGCCAGATTCCGTTGTCCAATCGGATTCGCGCCTGCACGCATTCCTCCGTCTCTCCCTTGTTCCATCGCAATTGCTGCATGGAAGCCTCCACGGATTGCCAAGCTCCGAGTCCAAGCTGCAGGAGCTGATCCGCCAGATGCACGCCCCAATCCATTAAAGCCCCTCCGCCGTAAGCCGTCTCGTTCCTCCAGCCGGGATGGAAGGACGGAACGCCGAAGGAGGCGCCGGAGCCGAACCGATGGCATCGTCTTTCGACGAACAAAATTTCGCCCAGCTCCCCGCTCTCGATTACCTGCCGCACAAGACGAAAATCATCATCGAACCGTCTGTTGTGCACAACCGATACGATCAGCCGATTCTCGCGCGCCAGCTGCGACAGCCGCTCGGCTTCCCCGGAATCGAGCGCGATCGGCTTCTCGATCAGCACGTGCTTGCCGTGGCTCAACGCCTGCGCGGCAAGCGCGTAGTGGCTGCTCGGAGGGGTGGCGATCAGCACCGCCTGCGCTTCGCTTGCCCACAGCGCCTCCAAGCGCTCGAAGGTCCGAAAGCCTCTTCTTGCGGCCAGCTCCAATCGCTTCGGGGTGAGATCATATATTCCGCTCACCTCGACGTCCGGCTGCTTCGCCAGCACAGGAAGGTGGGTCAGCTCCACGATTCTTCCGAATCCGACGATTCCCAGCTTCAGCCCGCTCATCCGTTAACAGCTCCGACCTCTTGAAGCGTCCCGATAAAATCGATCAGGGAGCTTACCGTAGAGAAAACGGAAGGATCGACCTCTTCCTCCGGAATCGACACGCCGAAGCTTTCCTCCAGATAGACCGCCAGCTGCAGCACCATAATGGAATCGAGATTCAAATCCTCGCTCAGCCGATCCTCTTCCTTCAAGACGTCCGGCACGGCGACATCCAGATTATCGGCGATGATCCTTCTGATCCGCTCCGCCATTTCCTGTCTTTCCATCACTTAACCACCCTCTCGCTCTCGAATATATCTTCTACTGGTCTTGCCTGAGGCGGGACGCGGAATTTCATCTACGGTCTCGATGAACGCGGGAACCTTGTAGCCAGGCAATTCCTTCCCGCACAACGTCCGCAGCTCGTCCTCCCGGAGGCTGCGATCGGCTACGATCATCGCTTTGACCGCTTCTCCCCATACGGGATGTCTCGTCCCGTATACGACGACCTCCTTGATGCCAGGCAAGCCGGCCAACACCCGCTCTACCTCCGAAGGCATAACCTTCTGTCCCGAAACGTTGATCAGGTCGTCCAAACGACCCTGGATACGCAATCTTCCCCCTTCCGTTCTCATCCCTATATCTCCCGTCCTGATGGACTGGGACTTGGCCCGATCGCTGACGAAGATCTCCCGGACAGACAGGTCTGTCCGATCTACGGCATACCCTTCCCCCTCGTCATCCGCCGCCTCGCTCCGAAGACTCTCCAGAGTCACCGTCAAATGGGGCAGTGGAGCTCCTACGTCATCGGGGAAGGTCGGCTGCGACCCCAGCGCGATGCATCCGATCTCGGAGCAGCCGTATTGCTGCCATACCTCGTCAGCCGCTTCAACCAGCTGCGCCAATAGCGCCTCTGTAAGCGGGGCTCCCGAGCTGACGAGCTTGCGATAACGCAAGTCGCCCTTGCCCAAGGCGCCGAACAGCTGATAGAGGAACGGAACGGCGTAGACGATCGAATCGGCGCTCTCCCGAATCAGCTTCATCGCGTATTTCGGATTCTTATCGGTGATGACGCGGGGGACCGTACCCCTGGCCAATCCGGCAAGCATGCCAGCGATTAATCCGAACGAATGCGTCACCGGCACCGCAATAAGCGGCGTATCGCTGCCCGACGGGTCCAATCTTTGATTGTAGCTGTCCATCTCTTGCTCGATCTCCGTCCAGGGCCGGACGATCAGCTTCGGCTTCCCCGTCGTGCCCGAGCTGTATTGGCACAGTGACGGCGGGGAAGGCGCCGCCAGGCTTACCCCCTTCAGGCGCAGCGCCTGCAGCGGGGAGCCGTGCACGAGCGCGCTGCACCCGGCGCTTGCGGCCGACGCTATCGCAGCCGCAAGCGGCGTGTCTCCATGCAGCAGCAGGAGTGATGCGCCGCTTGCCCGCGTATATTGGATCGCCGCCAGAACGTCCGCAGGATGGCGAAGCATCGCCGCCACTCGGCCCCCTTCCGATAACCGGCATTCCTTCAGCCGCACCATTTCCTCTGACCGGCTGGCAATCTCATGGGCACGGTAAACGGTTTCATCAACCTTTAAGGCGAATTCGATTACGGTTCCCCCCTTCATTTTGACGGCTACATTTTTAATTTTATGAGCATCGGTTTTTAATCTCAATTTATGATTCTTCAGAATCTAGATGAATCTTCAGTATTCGTCTGTCACGGTTTTCCGTTGAAATCTGATTTCTTAGAAATTGCACTTTTATTTAAAAATCACAACCTTCATTTGCTCGTTGCAAATCCGCTTATTCTCGCCCGCGGAATCTTTCTGTGCCCATTTTGCCGGACCTCCGCACCAGAGGAAAAACCCTTTCATATGATAAAGTTGACTGTATCCCTATACCTTGTAATCACAACATTCCCGGGCAAGGAGGGGTGACAAACGTTGAAAGGCAGCGACCATAAAAGCAAATTCCTACTCACCAATCGGGAACGCGAAGTCTTTGAACTGCTGGTACAGGACAAGACGACCCGCGACATTGCGCAGCAGTTGTTTATCAGCGAGAAAACGGTTCGCAACCACATCTCGAATGTGATGCAAAAGCTGAATGTCAAAGGTCGTTCGCAAGCGGTTGTCGAGCTTATTAAGCTCGGGGAGCTAAAGATTTAAAGCAGCA
>NZ_JBHSED010000019.1:0-86661 GCF_042651945.1 Cohnella boryungensis
TTCGCCACGCTGGCCGTGTAGCTGAGCGTGCCCGATGCAAACGACGGGCTTAGGCTGCCGCTGGATAGCGTCAAGCCGCTCAGGTTCGCGTTGCTGCTTATCGCCCGCGTCACGGTATACGTCCTCGTCGTGCCGTCCTCAGCGGTTACCACAATCGTAATGGCGTCACCCACGCTCAAGCTAATTGCACTTGTTGTCGAACCGCTCCCTACCTGCGTACCGTTAACGGTAACCGTTGCGTAGCTGTCGCTTACGGTCGGCGTGACCGTAATGCTGCTTACGTCATTCGCCAAGCTTGCCAAATAGCCTGTAGTCTCCGCTGCGAATGCCGGATTCAGGCTCCCGCTCGACAAGGCCAGACCTTCCAGGGCGGCATTATTGGAAGGGCCCACTCTTCGTATCCTATGATTCGTCATTTCCGCGATATAGAGATATCCGTTCCCGTCAATCGCAGCTGCATAGGGGTAATTTAACTGGGCGGACGTCGGCGGGCCCCCGTCTCCCGAATAGCCAGCAGAACCGTTGCCCGCTACCGTGCTGATGGTTCCAGTCGTCTTCTCCACTTTCCGAATTCTATGGTTGATGAAGTCCGCGATATACAGATTACCCGCGTCGTCAAACGTGATGTCCCGAGGAGCACCCAATAGAGCCGATGTCGCCGAGCCTCCGTCTCCCCCATAGCCAAAAGAACCGTTGCCCGCCACGGTACTGATGATGCCCGACGTATCGACTTTACGAATACGACTGTGCCCTGTGTCTACGATATACAGATTGTCATTCTCGTCGACAGCCACGCCCCACGGTAGATTCAGCTCGGCGGAAGCAGCCAGGCCCCCGTCTCCCAAGTCGCCGCCGTAGTATTCGTCGTTGCCCCCTGCCACGGTATGGATGATGCCCGACGTATCGACTTTACGGATGCTGTTGTTCTCCATGTCCGCGATATACAGGTTCCCGTTGCTGTCAACGGCCACATCATTAGGGACGCTGAGCTTAGCCGAAGTCGCCAACCCTCCGTCTCCCGATTTGCCGTAGCTCCCATCGCCGGCGACCGTGCTGATGACGCCTGACGTATCGACCTTCCTCACCGTTCTGCCTGCCGCAATATACAGATTTCCAACGCTGTCAAGAGCAAGGCCCGTGGGCCCGGTCAATTGAGCCGACGTCGCTAATCCGCCGTCTCCCCCATATCCTTGCTGTCCATTCCCCGCCACCGTGATGATGTGCCCCGTCAGCTTGTCTATTCTCCGAACCCGATTATTATTCGAATCCGCAATATACAGATTCCCACTGCCGTCAATAGCCATGCCCCGAGGACTGTACAGGCTAGCCGATGTCGCCGGTCCTCCGTCTCCCGAGAACGCCATCGAACCTGAACCCGCCACCGTGGCCATGATCTCCCGGCCAGCAGCATAGGCTTTGCCCCCGAAGCCTTCCAACAAGGAGAGCCCCATTAACAGAAGCGCCATAACAGCAGCAATTATCGGTTTGACCTTGTGGTTACGCATTCTTGTTCCTCCCTCAAGAAACTATGCCAAAGTTAAAGCTATATGAAAGACGACCAAAGCACATCTAGAGAAAGTTATAGACAACATAAAAAAACTCTCTTTTTGTCAAACAGCGTCGAAATCGTGCCAACAAAAACAGACTATAGCCGAGGTCCCGATGGGGATCGCCTATAGCCCGCTATACTAGAATGAGTATCGACTAGCTTAGCAGCAGAAGCTCTCTTGCCTTTTTGATCGCCTGCACTCTCGTACGGACACCCAACTTGCCATAAACATTGTTCGTGTGACTCTTGACGGTTCCTTCCGTAATCCCCAAGTGCGAAGCGATCTGCTTATTGGACATCCCTTCGGCCATTAGACGTACAATCTCCATCTCGCGATTCGTCAGCTCTTCGACCAGGAAGGTCTGCAAGACGCGTACTTCTGCCTTAATCGGCGCTTTCGATCCAGCCGGCAAACGATTCAAAGCCTGAAGCAAATGATTGGCATAATTCAAGAGAACGGAAGAAGCATTCCTGGGTTGGCGGCCTTGCTGAGCTCTCTGATAAGCGGTCAGCAGCTCCGCCATCACTTGGCCTTCATCCACAAAGCTGCGAACGAAACGTTGCGGCCATGCCAAGCCCAAAGCCGTCTCCAGCAGATCGATCGCCTTATTCGGCTGCCCGCTGCGGTAATGCGTCACGCTTTGCAAAATGAGCATTCTGATTCGCTCCCGAAGACGATCCTCTTTCCAGAACAGCTGCTGCAGCCGTTCCGACAACGACAGCGCTTCGTCCGTCCGCCCGCACGCGGCCAGCACTCTGGCCAGAGCCGCATATTCGGCTGCTTCGTTCAGCGGGATCTCATCCGTCGGGGTCATGCCGCATCGTTCCAGCCATTCCTCTGCCGCAGGCAGGGAGCCCTGCCTTACGGCCAGGCAAGCCTGCTCCGCTTCAATCTTCCGCAGAAAGACGGCATAATCCGGAGATTCGATCTGTACCTTCAACCGCTCCAGCAGCTCTGCCGCCCGAGCCGGATGGTCCAGCGCCTGCTGAATTCGCGAGGCGCTAACGTAAATTTGCAGCATGCTCCTCGTGTTGGGCGGCGCATCCTGGGGACGAAGGACCTGACCGATACAGCGCTCGGCTTCCTCCAGCCGATTCCATTCATACAGCAGCTTGCTGTAGGAGGCTTGGATTCGCCCGGCAAACGGGTGCGTTTTCTTGTCTCCCCACCGGGCGATCCATTTCAACAAGAGCACAGAGGCGCCATGATAATCGTTAATAAACGTCAAATGATCCTCAAATTCATCGTAGCCGTTATATCGATTGTTCCCGATTGTTTGCAAGAAGCTGCCTTCCGGCGCATACTGGTCAACCAGCTCGAAATAGTCGGATACCTTGGTCAAATCTTTCTTGAAATAACTGGAGGTTGCACACAGGTAATAGAGGTTGCCCATGACGTTCTTCCATTCCGCGTCATCCATCGTCCCTTGCAGCGCTTCATAGCGAAGCTTGGCCCGCTCTATCTTCTCCGAGGCTTTGTCCCACTGCCGGATTCCAATCAGAAGGAGCAGATAGAACATTTCCACCATCGGTCGCCTCGAGATGACACTCTCCGGCAGTTGCAGGATCCATCTGCTTAGCACGGCAAACTTCTTCTGCAGGAAGGCTTGAAGATTGTTCTCAATGACCCGAACGACATCCTCGTGCTGTCTGCCTTCCAAATAATGCTCGGCCGCTTCCTCTTCGAAGCCGTGGCTTTCCAGCCAACGAGCGGCATGGACATGCGTTTGCGCCCATAGTCCGGGATCGGTTCGAATAAACATTCGCCGCAAAAAATCGGACATTAAGTGATGATAACGGTACCAGTTCCTTTGATCGTCCAGAGGGGTAATGAATAAATTCCACTTCTCCAATCGCTCAAGCTGCTCTTGAGCGTTCGATTGGCCTGTGACAGCATCGCACAAGGAATGATTCATGCGGGATAATATGGAGGTTTGGAGCATAAAAGCGCGGGTAGACTCCGGTAACAGAAGGTATACCTCTTCCATCAAATAATCGGAGATATGAGTTTGGTGGCCGCTGAATTGCCGGATGGATTCCGTAATATTATCGCTTCGCTTCAGAGAGATTGCCGCGAGCTGCAAGCCGCTGATCCAGCCTTCTGTCTGATGGTAAAGCTCCGCAAGCTGCTCTCTGGACAACGATAAACCCGCGATTTCCCGGAAGAAAACGTCCCCTTCATCCGGAAGAAAACGTAAATCCTGGATCATAATCCGCCGCATTTCCCCCTTGGCCAAGAGCCTGGCAGTAGGGATAGGCAGTTCGATACGGCTGGCGATATACAAATGAATATGAGGAGGTAAATGGTCTACGAAAAAACTTAACGACCTCTGGATTTCGGGAAGCTCAATGCAATGATAGTCGTCCAATACGATCGCGAGTTCGCCGGGCAGCCGATTCAACTCGTTCAGCATAGCCGCAACCGCAGGCTCCGAAGATGCGAATGACGACGACGGTCCCTTCGCCAGCAGCGGCATAACCGTCTGCGCGAAGCCGGGAGCTTGCCCCCGAATGGAAGAAGTCACATAGGTCCAGAATGATATCCACTCGTCATCCTGCTTGTCCAGCGACACCCAGGCGACAGCAATTCCGCTCTGCCTGGCCCATTCGCTTAACACTGTCGTCTTCCCATAGCCGGCCGACGCGGAGATCAAGGTCAGCTTCGCTTCGAGCCCCTCGTCCAGCTTGCGCATCAATCTTGGCCGCGGCACCGAATCATGGCGTTTATGCGGAATGTATAGCTTGGTCTTCACAATCACTTGAAACCCCTCCAGGATCGATTCCAAAATGAACAAAGATGATGATCCTGCGGTAGAAATCACGCACGATACTCATGGGGAAAACTATGGACTGGGGGAATTTTATTTGGAAATACAGCATAAATAGAATTCGGCAAAATTCTTTGAAATCCTTCACCTTTCTGCTGCCAGCAAGCAGTTACTGCCAAAGTTTTCGGATTACTTATGGTCCAATTCCCCCCTCATAATGCTAAACTCCCGATAAACCTGCCCCAGCAGCAGCACCCGCATCACTTGGATACGTCATCCGTCCGTAAGACATCTTCTTGTCGGGGCTGGCCAGTCGTCGGGGGGACCCGCCCGTCAGCCCCCACCCCAACCCCAAAAACTTTCTTAAACCCGCCCCATCCCTGACACGCAGATGTCAACAAAGAAGGCTTATGATGATCCCAGATAATTGCACACCAATCAATTGAGGTATGAGAAGGGAATGGGGCATTGTGGAAAAACCGCACAACAAACTAGCTGTAATCGTGGGAGGGCTGTTACTCGCCATTCTGATGGCCTCGATGGATAACACGATTGTGTCAACGGCTATGGGGACCATCGTCGGGGAGATGGGCGGTCTCGACAAATTCGTATGGGTCACGACAGCGTACATGGTTACGGAGATGGCGTGCATGCCGATCTTCGGCAAGCTGTCCGATATGTATGGCCGCAAGCGTTTCTTTATCTTCGGGATCTTCGTGTTCATGGTCGGCTCCGCATTGTGCGGAATGGCGCAGTCCATCGTCGAGCTAAGTCTTTACCGGGCCGTTCAAGGCGTCGGGGCCGGGGCGATGGTATCCATCGCGTTCACGATTTTGTTCGATGTCGTCTCCCCTAAGGATCGCGGTAAAATGATGGGGGCGTTCGGCGCGGTGTTCGGACTGTCGAGTGTCGTTGGACCGCTGTTAGGCGGGTATATCACCGATCATGCCGACTGGACGTGGATATTCTACATCAATCTGCCGCTCGGCTTCATTGCCCTGTTCTTGATTGCGGCGTTCTATAAGGAGTCTGCGCAGCATTCGAAACAAAAGATCGATTGGGCCGGGGCTATTCTGCTCGTCGGGGCTGTCGTCTGCTTCATCTTCGGACTTGAGCTCGGAGGCAAAACCTATGCATGGAGCTCCCCGCAAATTATCGGCTTGTTCGCCGGTTTCGCGGTTCTTGCTCTCCTGCTCGTCGTAGTGGAGAAGAAAGCGGAAGAACCGATCATCTCGTTTGGCTTGTTCCGCAGCAGGCTGTACACAACGAGCAATCTAGTCGCCATGCTCAGCGGCGCAGCGTACATGACGGCAGCCATCTTCATCCCGATCTATGTGCAAGGCGTGCTCGGCGGATCGGCCTCCAATTCGGGGCTGACGCTGCTGCCGATGATGATCGGCTCGGTCGTCACTGCGACGCTTGGAGGATTCCTAATGACCAAGCTGCAATACCGTACGATTATGATAGGAACGCTAACTCTGCTGCTGGTCGGCCTTGCTCTCCTTTCGCAAATTACTGTAGAATCTTCTCGACTTCTCATTACCGTGATTATGATTCTAATCGGTCTGGGGATCGGCGCTTCCTTCTCGGTGTTAGGCACCGCCGTGCTTCATTCGTTCCCGGCAACACAGCGCGGAGCTGCAAGCGCGACCTTGAATTTCAACCGCTCGCTCGGCATGGCGCTTGGCATAACCATTTTCGGAATTGTGCAGAGCCATAGCCTAATCTCAAAGCTTACGCATTCTTTAGGAGCAGGTAAGATCGCCGTCCCCACCGGACTGGATATCAGCGATCCTCATTCCTTGCTCATCCCGGAGCTCCGTCAATCCGTCGATACGCAGTTGCTTGAGGCGATTACGAACGGACTGTCGAATTCGATAGGAACCACCTTCGCATGGAGTCTTATTCCCGCTGCTTTGGCGCTGATCGCCGCTTTCTTGATGACAAGGGATAAGATGGACCCGGCTGCCGAAGGAGAAGGGTTCGCAACCGCGCATTAACATTAAGATCAATGAATGTATCGGCTGACTCCATGCCGGTCTAGGAGGGATTACGATGAAGCTTGAACGACTAATGACCATTACCATTCTGCTGCTCAATCGGAAGAGGATACAGGCGCAGGAATTGGCGGATCGCCTGGAGGTGTCTCTGCGCACCGTATATCGCGATCTAGATACTCTTGGTCAGGCCGGCATTCCTATCGTTTCCTATACCGGCATGGAAGGCGGTTATGAAATTATGGACAGCTTCCGGCTGGATCGGCAGTTGCTTTCCTTCGACGAGCTGACTGCTCTTTCCACCGCACTCCGCGGTCTTGAATCGACGAAAGCCTATGATCGCACGAATATGGATCTGTTGCTCAGCAAAGTAGGCGCCATGGTAGCGCAAGCAGAGCAAGGGCGAGCCGGAGAAGGCGAACGCATCCATATTGATTTTACCCCTTGGAAAAATAGCGAAGAGGATCGGAGCCGTTACGATTCTCTTCGCCAAGCGGTGAATGATCGGAGACTGATTCGCCTCAAGTACACGAGCAGAAAAGGAGAGGAGCAGGAGCGCGAGATCGAACCGATGGCGCTTGTGCTCAAGAATTATACCTGGTACCTCCATGGCTATTGCCGCTTGCGCGGGGACTACCGAATCTTCAAGCTATCGCGAATCCGGGAGTTGGCGATGCAGTCCGACACCTTCGTTCGCCGAGCGGAGTCGCTTGCGGAGCTAAATGACCGATGGGTAAATCCCGAAGCGAGCAACCAGCAAGAGGCGATTCCGGTTGTCTTTCAGTTTAAGGCATCCGCTGCCGTGTCCGTGATGGATCGTTATGACGAAGGCGAAATTGAACGGCTGCCGGACGGCAAGCTGATTGTGCGAACAAGCTATCGGAACGAGAAGTGGCTGATCACAAGCGTGCTACATTACGGGACGGACGTTATCGTGCTCGAACCTGCCGACATAGCCGCGAAGATCAGGCAAGCTGCGCTGGATATTGCGAAACAGTATGCTATACCCGATCAAGTCTGAGTTAAGGGAGGAGAAACCATCATGTCCTTAAGCGAAAAAGTAACCATCGTGACTGGCGGAGCTAATGGAATAGGAAAAGCGACATGTATCCAATTGGCGAAACGGGGCGCGAAGGTCGTTGTCGTCGACTTCAGGAGCAATCCGGCAGCCGAATCCGTCGTGTCCGAGATTGCCGCAGGCGGCGGAGAGGCCGTATCGATTCAAGCGGACGTCCGCAGCGCGGAACAGATGAGCCGACTCGTCACAGAGGTAAAGAACGCCTTCGGACGCATCGATGCGCTCGTTTGCAACGCCTGCACGGATGCAGAGCCCGCAGCCTTCGCGGAGCTGTCTTGGGAGCGATTCGAGCGACAGCTGAGAGAAGAAATGAAGGCGGCCTTCGAGCCGACGAAAGCGGTCATTCCGACGATGACGGAGCAGCACTTCGGCCGGATCGTCTACCTGTCCAGCACGGAGGGCCGAGATCCCACTCCGGGGCACATTGCATTCGGCACGGCTAAGGGCGGGCTCGACACCTTCGCCCGTTATATTGCCCAAGAATTCGGCCCCTACGGCATCTCGGCGAATGTCGTCGCTCCCGGCTTCGTTAGATTGAATGAGCCTCTGACGATCTCCGACGAAGAGAGCCGCGTTGTCGGCAGCTTTACGCCGCTTGGCCGGGTCGCCGAACCGGAGGACGTAGCAGGAGTCATATCTTTTCTCGCCGGGGATGACGCGCGATTCCTTACCGGAACCTATACGCCTGTAACCGGCGGACTTGTGATGGAATAGACCCGAGCTCTTATTTTGCATCTTCTGCCGTCTCGCAGGCGCGTTGATTCTCGCCAGTTTCCATTTTACTCCGCCTCAATATTCTGAGCCCGGAGGCCACTAGAAGGTGAGGCAACCGCCAGCCAAACTCAACAGCTTCGCCTCGTTCGAACCGGTCGTCCCCCCGAAGTACATCACGTCCCGCAGCCCGCGGAAAAAACTTACCCCAATGTGGTATAGTTCTTTCCGCCGTTCGGGTGCCACTGCCGCAGGATTACTTTCTCATCTGACGATTGAATCCATTAAAGTGCCTGAGCATTTGGATAAAATCATGAAGCTCAGTGTTATTCCAGTCCGAGATTCGCTCAAAAAAAACAGACTCTTTCTCCTTGAGCGCACCCAGTATTTTTTGTCGCCCCTCCTCGGTAAGTGACAATACAACTCCCCGACCATCATTAGGGGACGCCTCTCTTCTCACATACCCCAGGGACTCGAGCTGTTTGATAAGACGACTAACCGAACTGCGATCCATCGCAGTTGATTCCGCTAAAGCGGCTGCATTTGTTGGACCATAAGAGTACAGCCAACGAACAATATGGAAGGCAGCAGGCTGTAAGGAAGAATCGAATCTCGCCGCGGCTTTGGCATTAAGGGCATGGGAAGCGCTGATGAGGGCGTTAAGCTGCTCGCCCAACTCCATCTCAAGTTGTTCCCTCGGCTCATTTTTAAATTGATTATCTTTCATCCTCACTCACCTTTCTCTAAGTCAAAAAAATAACTCCTTTAAATTAATTCACATATATCAATCAAATCAATATAGTGGATATATGTCAACTATCAACCCTGTCTCACCACTCCTTAGGACTGAATACTTCAAAAAAATTGTATCACATGAGGAGAAATGACTATGTCTAAAAAATCAACGGCTGTCATAACAGGGGCCACCAGCGGTCTGGGACAACTTGTTGCGATTGAATTGGCAAGGCGCGGTTTTGACCTTGTCCTGACTGCTAGGAATAAAGGACGCGCTGAAGCTACGAGAAAACAGATTGAGGCAAATACAGCATCAGTGAAAGTTGACTTTTTCTATGGAGATTTATCGCTTATGAAGGATGTGAAACGGGTTGGCAGTGAAATAGCCGCCGCCTACCCTAAAATTGATGTGTTATTGAATAATGCGGGGATTCATGCCTTCGAGCCCCGCACGACACCCGAGGGGTTTCCTGAAATGATTGCTGTCAATTATTTAGCGCCGTGGCTGTTGACGCATATGATAAAGCCATCCCTGCAGAACGCAGGCAAGGCCAGAGTTGTCAATGTTGCCTCTGAAGCTTCACGCCGTCACGGCGTACTGAAGCTTCCGGAGGATTTAACGGACACAACTCCCTTCACCGCTCGGGGCTCATCCCCCATCTATGGGAAAACCAAATTATTTAATATTATGTTTACCGCTGAGTTGGCCCGGCAGTGGGCTGATACGGGAATCAGCGTAAATGCGCTAAATCCAGGATTTAATGTTACCGGACTTGGACGAGAACTTAGGTTTGCATCCGTTTTAGAACGACTGTTGAAAGCTCTTCGTCTTGGAGATCCGCAAAGAGGAGCCGATATTATCACCCGATTGATCACGGAGTCGAATTATCAAAAAGTGACGGGCGGATACTTTAACGTTGGAACCGGAAACCCAATCGAACCGGTAACGCCCGGGGGAGATGCCGCAATGCAGCACAAGCTGTGGAATGCCACAGAAGAATTGCTGGAGCAAAAAGGGTTCCTTGCCAGAAGCATAGATGTGGAAGGGATTAGATAAACGATGAGTAAAGAGTTAACTATAAACACCGTCAAAGAAAGGCTTTATAGGAATCACGCTCCAACTTAAAAGCTTGCATATTGGATCAAACTGCTGTATGATGAGAATCCTGACCAACATTAAGATCATAATGCTTAGTATTACTATCGCGGGGTGGAGCAGCCCGGTAGCTCGTCGGGCTCATAACCCGAAGGCCGCAGGTTCAAATCCTGCCCCCGCAACCAACTTACAATTATAGCTCTGTACATATATTTAAATGCCTTTAACCCGCTGAATGTGGATTAAAGGCATTTTTTCATGATCTTATACTCTCATGTCTGTCCCTTACTTGTACAACACCTTATCCACATTGTACTTGGCCTTGTGCTCGTTGATAATGTACGTCTCGTAAATTTCTCTATGAACGGCATTCTCGACTAAACAAACCTCGATTTTAGTCACTTCATTCCGATGGTCTTTGATGTCCGACACCGTATCCTCAAAGTGCTTCTTGATTCGAGGTCTTAGCTTCCGCGCCTTACCGACGAACAGGAGTTCATCCTTATCATTATAGAACATAAAGATCCCCGCTTTATCTCTAGGAATCAGAATGAAATCCGTGAAGCCGTAAATATGGCTAAGTGTTGGGGCCTCCTGTTTGTAAATCGTAACTTCCGGAGTTGGAACCTTTATTAGGATCACTAACATTCACTCTCTCTTCTGCGTCATGGTTATTCCGGTGCGTCTCATGCACCTGTAGCTGCTTGCCTTTACCCTTCATCTTATCATAATAAAAAGAACAAGCGCCTTACAACCGACAGCGTCAGCCCTCTTTCTCTACAAAACGCCGCCCCACGGAGTAATATTCATCCCTATTCACGGCATCGTCCAGCCACTTCATCAGCTTCACCCCGTCCTGTTCGGCTTTGTAGAAATGATTTAATGGTGAGAGTGTATGCGGTGTCCTGCCCGTCTTCTCGTTAAGACCGTAATCCGTGATGTAATAATAGTAGCCTAGCAATACTTCGGTTAGCTCTCCGGCAGATTGCAGCATGCGGGCCGACCAGCGATGCACATATTCGTCATCGTCCGAAACGTCACCATTCAGATCCTTCTCAAAGTCGTACAGCAACTCGTCATAAAGCGTATTGGACTGCAAAAGTATCGCGTTGTCCGGGAGCAGCTTGCGGTTCGCCGCTAATACGGACGAAATCAAATCGCCTTGGATTTCATAACCAAAGGTTGGCGCAAAGTCGGCCTTCCATTCGTTATCAATAATATCCGGCCAGCGGTCGGCATTTAAGTAGGAGCTGTCCGAATATTGATAAATGCGGGCATCCGGGTAGCGCTTCGCAATCTCAGGCGCCCAGAAGGCAGCTCCGAATCCTCCGGCGCTTTCTCCAGCTATGAGGATCTTCTCCGGCGCAGCGAAATGGTCTGCAATCCATTCCAAGGCTGCGCGCGTATTGGCTTGACCGTTGTAACGCATTGTAAACGGCTTGCCTTTGGCGTTCGTATATTCCTTGGATGTATTCCCGATATGCAGATCGCCTGTAGAATAAGGGATATATACAATATTCCAATCCTTAAACGGATTATCAGGGTTATTATTTTTCAACAGGCCGCCAAGCGTACTTACTTTGAAGAATGGAATGTTCGGAAAGTAATATTTGATCTCGCCGTTCTTCATAACATTGCTCAGACTGATCGGCTGCGCGGCAGTCGCCGCATCCCAGGCCACGCCGCCCCCGGAAAAATAAATAATCAATTTATCTTCAGCAGCGGCGGCTCCCTTATTGGCAAGCAAATAGTATTCCGAGCCGTCGGCAGAAATTACTTGTGCATCCTGGTCAAACTTGATTTTATTCCAGACATAGCGCTCCGCATCAGCCCATTGAACCGGTTCGGCGGGCTTTTCAAGTACGAAGAAATAAATATACCCCGCCACAGCACCCAAAATAAGCACAACTCCGCATAGCACAGTCAGAAGAAGCTTGTTGATTCTTTTTCCTTTTTTCTTTTTTGCCATACAAAGACCGCCCTTTCAACCCTAAAGTCGTCCACAAGTTGTTCAACAAAAACAGACGGTATTCACTACCGTCTGTAACGTACTATCCTTGGTCATCCTAAGCAATGGTTGCGGCAATACATCATGGGCAGAGACCATATTTTCGCTTGCCCTTCGTTGGAACAGCCAGCGTCAGGAATTGAAACCTTTCGCCTTCAAAGGCAGCCGTCCACACAAGGCCATCCAAATAGTAGTTATCTAACTCCTCGGCCCTTCTCGTGGGTGTGCTAAGCTTGGCTTCGATCTGGGCTCTTGAATCACTTGGTAACAATTCATAGGGAAGTGGACCGAGATACTTCCCATGTTTCTTATTTTCCTCCATGATCGTCATTGTTAATTCGTCAAATATATAATCGCCCTCGCTTTTCTTGGTGATACCGTTGTTTTCAGCGTCAATATTGAAATGGAGAACAACACCCTCTCCACTCACAAAATAGGTCGTATCAAGTTTCCTCTGCACATTCGGCCGCCACTGTATCTTGTCCCTCGAAAGCTGATCGACCAAAGGAGGGTAAACGCTGCTGTGTCCCAAATATTCAATGTAATCGAGAGGGTTCATTACTATCTCTTCCTTCCTGCTTCTTTATTCAGCAGCCCCGCCGGAATACGAGTTAACGCCGTCACCATTACGAACCATTGACGATTACGGCCGGTTCTACTACTCGTTACATCGAACGCTCACAATCTCACCGATAAATGGGTTTGTGTCTCCCTGTTTATCTTCAAATAACGGTACAATATGCTTTTCAATCAATTCAATTCTATCCTTCGCGCGCGGCATTAAACGAGAAGCGATCGCAATTACCGTTTTCTTCTCGGGATTTACGAAAATCGCATTTCCACCGTCGCCCAAAGCTGCGTAACAACCCTGCTCCTTGTTGTCCACAATCCACCATAAATAGCCGTATGGCAGCTCTCCCCATCTGCTGTTTTCTTTGGTGCTGTCCTCGATCCATTTTGAGGATAGAAGTTGCTTGCCGTTCCACAAGCCTCCATTTAAGTATAGCTGACCGATTTTGGCCATATCCCGTGGCGTTAAGGCAAGTCCCCAACCGGCGGTGTTCGTGCCTTTGGGATCCACCGCCCAACCACGAACATATCTATCCTTAAGGAAAGCAACATACTCCTCTTTGCAATGTATAAAAGCATTATGGGGTGCTTGGATTCCAAGTGGTTCAAACAGATTTTCCGTGGCAAAATCAAGCACAGATTGACCTGTTGCATTCGCGAGAATTCCTGACAAAATCTGCATACCGATGGTGGAGTATTTGAACTCTCCGAGACCGCTCTTACCGCCCAACAAGTCCAGCGCAGCTTTTGTCCAATCAGCGCTTGTATAAACCTTTGTATATGGCTCCGACTTGTACTTATACGGTGCGGTCATGGTCAGCATATTTTTTATTGTGATATTCTGTATCGATTTTTCGCCGCGTTTGACCGTGTAATCGGGGAAAAATTCCAATACTTTCTGGTCTATGCTTTTAATATAGCCTTTATCTATAGCAATGCCAATCAGCGCAGAAATAACGCTCTTTGTCACCGATGCAAGATGGATGGTATCATCAGCGGTGTAGCCGTCAAAATAGCCTTCATATACCCTTTCGCCGCCATGCACTACCACAATACCAGCAATATTACCATAGTCTGCTTTAATAAGACTTTCGAAATCTGTAAGTTTTTTATTCACACTTCTTCTCCCTCTAAATTAAGTACATCGATGTCTAAGCAAAGCATATTATGATATAAAATTTTTTGCCATCGTCTTTTTTATACTTTTACCGCTATTTGTGATAAGGCTCGGCTTAACGGGGCTAACGGCGAAAAATGCGAAAGGAGCTGTCGCGGCCAGCTCCTTCATACCACATGATCAATTCAATTGTGTACGAGAGAATAAATCCCTGATTACAGCGTCATCCACCAGTTCAGGCCATGTTTCCGTTCCCATCTTTGATGTTATTTTAGAATGTTTTTCTCCAAGTGTAATTGTCGAAGAAACAAAAACAAGGGAAGACCCAGTGAGGGACCTACCAGTAGCGTACCTGCAATCGGCAGCCATAAATATTTCATTCTCTTTCTGGTGCCTTCTAACAGAATGAATCCGATAAGCACGATCGCGGTAACTAAAACATCCATCCATGCAAAAGCTCCGATACGCGTACTGGTTATGGCTTCAAATAGGAGAGCCAAATCGAGGCCGTTGCGCACGACCCAAGGGATGAATTGCGAATAGGGCAAGACGAGTCCCAAAAAAGATAATACTCCGTAAAAGTACTTCATTTATAACCCTCCATTATTTTGTAATTCCAAGAAGCTCGCAGCGCGATTTTCTAAAACTGCCGCATACCGCGACTCACAGTTGCCAACCTTAATAAATCAAAACTCTCTTATCTAGAACAGATTTGTTCTGCACTTGGTTTCCCAAAATATATAGCTTCTGCAGTTGTTCCAGATTCACTAAAGGCTCCACATCGGAAATTGCATTATTTTCTAAGTGAAGCACTTCGATGTGCGGCCAATTTTCCATGAATTGCAGCGATTGAAGCGAATCGTCCTGCATCGTAAAGGAACGCAAGGCTGTCAGATCGGCAAAGTACGGCATGACCTTATCTATTTCATGCAACCAGTCCCCGTTATCGATTCGATAAGAGGAGCGGTGCAAAGTTAAATGCTCTAGCGTGTTGTTCGCAAACGGCTTCTGACTATTGAATTGGAGCCTGCATTCCATACAAACAATCGTTTTTATATGCTGCAGGCTGAATAGCGCGCTAGTTTCATTGTAAAAAGCCGTCTCATTCAAGTTTAACGTTTGCAGCTTCGGCAGACGATTTAAAGCTTGAAGGCCTATAAACTCTCCGGACTCCATCGCTGAAAGCTCTTCAAGCTGCGGGAATTTCACTAACTCTGCCCCATTCAGATCCCCAGCCGACCCGCTAAGGTAAACTGTCAGCGATCTTAAAGCAGGCGCCTCCAGCTTAGGGATGAAGGAACCCACTAATTCGGCTTTCCTTAAATTCGGCGCTGCGATCGGCGATACCGCACCACTGTAGCCATTTACGGCCAGCTCGGTCAGTGATGTTAAGCTGTTCAGAACCTCAACGGATTCGATCTTATAGAGAGAACCTAAACGCAGCTTCGTCAATGACGACTTGTTTCTAAGGCGTTCCAGATTCGTAAGGTCGACGGAATTCAGCTCCAGAGACTGCAGGTTCGGCATATTTTGTATAAAATCAATCGTTTTCAAATTCCTTACAAGCGAGAGCTTGAGCTCTTTTAACTGACTCAGTGCATACATCGCGCTAAAATCCGTCGCATCGCTATTATCTATCGTTAATGATTCCAAGCCGGTCAACGAAGACACCCACTTCAAATCATCGACAATACTTAAAGACAATGATTTTAACGGCAGTTGAGCCAATAGATGAAAATCCGTCACAGACTCGTTGATATAGGTAATATTAAGCGAATGCAGGTTCGGAAACTGCAGTAATAAGGCCAGTTCCCCGTTGCTTCGGATTTGCGTGGTGAGCTCCGTTATTTTAGATTTATCGCTAAAATACTCCGCAATTAATCCAAACGATTCGTTAAACCCGCCTGAATAGCTTTGCAGCCCTGGCATGTGTCGAAAACTGATTTTCTGGCCTTGCGAAATCTCGTATTCCCCCGTTAGATTCAACACGGTCAGCCCGCTGAACGCCTCAAAATCCTTCTGCTCTATTCTTTGCGCATTCAATGTTTTGTCCATGACGACGTAGGTGGCGATGTCCGCTTTTTCATTCGTAAACGGATCGTCAAGGCTATAATCAAAGTGCCACTGATCGTCGCTATGGCGGACTGACAGATAGCGGATGCTGGCGAACTCTTCTTCCGTAGGCATGGCTTCGCCTTTATTAAAGATATCCTTCAAGAAGAACAGAAGCGCCTCGCTCTCTGGCACTTGTCGAATCGCTAGCGGTGAGTCGCCGCTTTCTTGAGACGAACGGTCATACAAAAAGAAATAGCCGACAAAGGCAATAATCAATATGAGCGGGACAACGAACAACCGCTTTAAATTCGCTTGGGGCTGGACCGTTGTACGGGCAGGAGCTGTTCCGTAATAATTGTTAATCGTTTGGTCGACGTAATAAACGTTGTTCTCCTTCAATACTAATTCCGCACTGCAATATGGACATTTAAGCGTAGCCCCTTCTTTGTATTCGATATTTCCATTACAATTGGGACATTTCAGTAAAATAAGTTTCACGGCCGCCTCTCCTAGTATCCTAGTCTGTTGGGGTCATCTCTCCTTCACTACACTCTATTCATTATACTACACAGCACTTGAGCCGGTTTCAGAATAGAGCCGGGACTTGAGTCCTAAAGATAGCGCCCATGCTGGCCATTCAAAAAATCGGAGGCCGGCGGGCCTCCGATCAGATCAGCTAACATGTGCGGCTATACGTTCGTTACAGGCCCTTCCTGAGCGGCAGCTCCACTGTGAAAACCGAGCCTCCGCCCGGCTCCTCGTCCGCCCAAATTCGTCCTTCATGCCTATCCACGATTTGTTTGGCGATGGATAGACCCAGCCCACTTCCGCTGACGGCGCGGTCACGGGCCTTGTCCACTTTGTGGAACGGCTTGAATATATCCGTCCGCCGATCCTCCGGAATTCCGATGCCGTTGTCCGTTATTCGAACGACCGCCGACCGACCGTCGGCATAGGCGCGAATACAGACCTTTCCATGGACAGGAGTAAATTTAATACCGTTGCTAAGCAGATTCGTCCATACCTGACTAAGCTGGTCTTCGTCCGCATGTACGGTTACCGGCTCCAGATCCAATCCGAGGGCGATCTCTTTACCCGACCATTGCGGCTCAAGCGCGATGACAACCTTGCGGAGCTGTTCGTCCAGCCGAAAAGCCGTCGATTGGACGGGATGTCGATCGTGCTGCAAGGAAGAAAGCCGCAGCAGATTTTGGCTAAGCCGGGACAACCTGTCGCTTTCCTCCTGGATAATCGTCAGGTAATAAATCCGGTTTTCTTCGCTCATGGGTTTCTGCCTCATCGCCTTGGCGAAGCCGGAGATGGACGTCAACGGCGACTGGATCTCATGCGATACGTTCGCAACGAATTCCCGCCTCATCCGGTCCAACTGGGCAAGCTCCAGCGCCATCTCGTTAAAGCTTGCGTTAAGCTGCCCGATCTCATCCTTGCGGTTCGTCTGGAGTTGCACATCGAACTGGCCTTGAGCCATTCGCCCGGCCGCGTCTCTCAGCCGCAGAAGCGGTTTCACAATCAGCCGAGCGGCGGCCAGAATGAGGGCGCTTCCGATCAGGAAGACGGTCAACATCTCCGTGCTGACTTCTCTGTTCGCCTGCACCCACATTTCGTTGTTCTTCAGCATGACGAATAAGGCATAGGGCTTGCCGTCGACCCGGAAGGGAATTCCGACCATCGGATACCGGCCTTCGTTCTCGATGCCTCTATCCTCGAAGCCGGCCAGCACGCGACGAATCCGTTCCTCCCCGGGAACGACAGGCTCCGCCCCGTCCTCCAGCAGCGGCTTGGCGGAGGCGTCGAACAGTTGAACCGCATAGATCGATATGCTGGAAACATTATTCATGAAAGAAACCAACTCCGTTCCGACAGATGAACGGTAGGTCTGAATGATTTGCTTGCCGTTCGACAACAAACTGTTCTCTAACGTCTGTGTGAACGGTTTCCGGAACAGGAGCGTAGACGCAATGGAAGCGATGATTAGGCTGACCACGATGACGCCGATGAAGATGAGGACGATGCGGGTATAGAGCGATTTAATCCCCATACACTTCCAGACGGTAGCCGAGACCGCGCAGCGTTACGATGCGGAAATCAGACTCGTGCTCGGCGAAGCGCTCCCGCAGCCGCTTGATGTGAACGTCCACGGTCCGCTCGTCTCCTTCGTAATCCATTCCCCAGATCTCCCCGATCAGATGATCCCGGGTGAACAGCTGCCCCGGATAACTCCCGAGCTTGTAAAGCAGTTCAAATTCCTTCATCGGCAGGGTGACCTCCAGACCGTCCTTGTTGACCACCAAGTAGCTTTTGCGGTCCAACTGAAGATTGCCAAGCCGGACCGTTTGGGAACAGGCGATCCGGTAACGCTTCAACAGCGCCTTGACCCGGAGCGTAAGCTCCACCGGGTCGAACGGCTTCACGAGATAATCGTCGGTACCCAGCTTGAAGCCCTTAATGCGGTCCGCCGACTCGTCTTTCGCGGTAATCATGAGAATTGGCATGTCCCCAAGCTCGCGGAGCTTGACGCACAAATCCCAACCGTCCATTCCCGGCATCATGATATCCAGGACGACAAGATCCGGCGAATGGTTCTCGACGTATTCCAGCGCTTCGGCCCCGTTTCCCTTCTGCACGACTTCGACCCCTTCATCCTCGAGGTAGAGGCGTACCAGCTCGCGAATGTGTGCGTCATCGTCCACAACCAGCACTTCGGGCATCCGCCTTCCCCCTTTCCGCCTGCGTCGCCACAATTTTACGACATCCGTATGAACTCAACATGAACAAATGCCTCCGGCTCCGCCGGAATCTCCGCTTGCTTCACAGCTGCATGAGCCTGATCCGAACGCCCAACTACGGGTAATTCCGGGGTTCCTTCCTTGGAACAATTTCAAGAAGTCTGTGCAAATAAGCGATGCCCCGTACTTGCTCAACCAACGAACGGTCAATGTATTGTAGCGACTTAAGAGCAATTTCCTTAGCCTGAGACACGTTATTATTATCAAGCCCCGATAATACTTCACGGACAATATCTAAGGAGTAAGCCACTCTCTGAACGGCTCGGATGATAAGTACCTTGCGAATATCAGAGGAACTGTATATTCGAAATCCATTTTCGTTTTGACGCTCAGGCTTTATTAACCGCTCCTTTTCCCAATGTCGAATGGAGGAAGCAGATGTATTTGCTATCTTTGCTACCTCTCCAATTGAAAACAATTCTTTATTAAAGAATTTAGGAATATTCGCCAGTTCCTTCAAGTCAAGCATTTCTACTGTTTTTTGTAAGGTTTCCCTTTCAAAATGGAGGCTAACCTGTGCCTTGTTAATTAGCCACAGAACCTCAAGCTTATCCCCCTTTTTAATTCGGGGCATAACTTCTCGAACAAATTCCACCCCAAATCCGGGAATAAGAGCGCGTATGCATTGGAAATAAGCCTCATGTTCCTTTGTGTAGATGCGATACCCATTCGTTGATCTCTCAACCTTAGGGACAATACCCCAAGATTCGTAATGCCTTAACGCACTCGTGCTGATATTCAATTTCCTTGCGATCTCAATTCCGTTCATCTGAACCCCCTTCTCAAACCTGCAACTGATAATTAAAGCTTATGACGGGTTTATATTATTACATATTGTACTACAAGGATAAACTCAGCTAAACATTAGCATTTGCACTAATGATGTACGATAAGGAGGTAGGCTGATTTCAGTGAGGAAAAGGAGATTACGGCATGAAGTTACCTAATAAGTGGAGGTCGATGACTTGTCAACAAATCGGATTGGCGTAGCAATTCCTATACTCCCTTGTAAGTCCATAGACGAACAGTTGGATTTCTACCAAGCATTGGGATTTGAACTGACTTATCGGCAAGCTAAGCCAAACCTATACGCTTGCGTCCGACACCCTATCGTGGAATTACACTTCTTTGTTCTGAAACAATTAGAGCCAGCCAACTCCTACAGCATGTGCTATGTAAGCGTTCCTGATGTGGATGCCGTATACCAAGAATTCTGCACAAATCTAAAAAAGGCTTATCAGAAAGTCCCCTCGAAAGGATTTCCCAGAATCACCAAGCTCAACAATCTTTCAGAAGACCGAAGGTTTAACCTTATCGATCCCGCCGGAAATCGTTTGCTGATTGGCCAAAAGCACGCCTCCCCAAGGCCAATCCAGAACAATCAAAGCATTGCGGTGCAACCGTCAAGGTTTGCAAATGCATTTGAAACCGCGTACCGGTTGGCGTATGCCAAAGACGACTTTGCAGCCGCAGCCAGAGTGCTTGATCTTGTTTTTTCGAAAGCTGAAGAAGGATCGGCAACTCTTCGCTACCAAGCTTATGTATTACGAGCCGATGTCGCAATCTCAATGGACGAGCTAAATCTTGCAATGGCTTTTATTAGAGAAGCTGAGAAATTATCGCTATCTGAACATGAGCTTGAAGAAGTGGTGGAGGCAACCGGGAGATTAAATGATCTTAATACGACTTTAGGGCAAAGCTAGTCTGCTTTTAAGCTTTACTACCGATAATATATTTAGTATATTATCGGTATCAATTCCAGTAGCAAACACCAAATTTAGGAGGCTGTTCTATGTACAGATCAGGCTTAACCGTATGGTACAATGTGGCCAATTTGGAACGAACATTGGAATTCTATTCCGGCAAGCTTGGTTTTGAAGTGGTATTCCATGACCCGTCGAGCGGCATGGCAATGGTTAACACAAACACAAAGGATTGCGTCATTGGATTTTCGGAGGCAGAGACGGTTGAACCCGCAACCTCTTCGACTGTATTCGAAGTATGGAATATCGAAGAAGCCATACAGCACCTTGAGCGTAAAGGCGTGGCGTTCGTGGGTGAGATCGAGCATATCCCTGAATTGACCAAGCTCGCTACGTTTGTAGATCCCGATGGGCATAATCTAATGTTATCCGAACCGCTTACAGAGCTTTGAGCAAGGAAGAACGGGTTCTGAGACTGAGCCGGGAACTAACGGGGCAATGGACAACGCCCATCTTGTTATCGCTTGACGAAAATGGAGGCAGGTTTACGCCGCTCCGGAACAAGCTTAATATTGTCCCTTCTCGGCTCAGCGCCAACCTGAGGAAGATGATGGAGGACGGCCTGCTCCTTCATCTATCGCCTCAGGAAAGACGCCATCCGCTTTTACCCGAATATGTACTGACCGAAAAAGGACGGCTCCACCGTGAAGCGGCCCGGGCCGTCCAGCTTAGTGAGGAGCAGATGGGTCACGGAAGGCTTTCCGATAAGGTGTGGGGGATATCGATCCTGCTGGCGCTTGATTATAATCATGAGCGGTTCCAAGAAATTCGACAATCGCTCGTCGGCATCACGCCGCGTATCCTATCGACTCGCTTGCAGGAATTTCACGATGACGGCCTAGTCTGTAAGAAAGTATTAGAGGAACCTCGGCCTTCATTCCTATATCAATTGGAAAAGCAAGTCCATCAGCCGGTACATCAGCTCTCACTTGACTTGGCTTCCTTACTTTGAACCGTTTGCTAGATGAATGAAACCTATTGCCGCCGCCATAGCTTTGGCGGCTTTTGCAAGTTACCCTTGATTAATATTTCCCCTCATCCTGCGTCTGCCTATTGATTTAATAAATCAAGTACGCGCAATGCCTCTTCACCGCCAGCTTTGGCGTGATCGAGTAAAGGAATTCCGTGAGGGCCAAGTGCATTTACTAGACTTGGATGATCATTAAGCATCGCCTTTACAATCTCAATCTTCCCTAACATTGCTGCTGCGAACAAGTCGATCCGGGCACCCCTTTCAAGCAGGAAAAGCGCTATGTCTTTTCTACCCATGTGCGAGGCCGCGCCAAGGGCCGTTTCCCAATCCCCGTCCCCCCAATCCCAAGCTGCATTTAGCAGCCCAGGCTCTTGCTCTAGAAGTGACCTGACACGCTCCAAGTCGCCATGGGCATTCCCTACAAACTCTTTAACTAACTCAGGGTGAATGGCTTGTCTGTTCTCCATAGAAATTCTCCTTTTGTAGCTTTTTATCGTAAAAGAGTTGCTGACTCTGGATGCTCTCGAATTACGGCAAGATCATAAGGTGTTTCACTATTATCTGTTTTGTCCATCTTGTTTGCTCCCGCGTTTAGCAACATTCTAATAATGGATTCGCGCCCAAAATACGCAGCTACATGGAGCGGAGTAAAGCCTAAGCGCCACTTCCCCTCGCACTTTACACTTATATCTGCTCCATGCTCAATAAGAAGCTTTACGATATGTTCATGGTTGCCGCCTATTGCTGCATGAATAGCCATATTATTCAAGCTGCCATCTCTACCTCTAGCATCTATATCTGCACCATGTTCTAACAATAGCTTCACGGTTTCCTCGTTGCCGAAGTGAGAGGCCAAACCTAGAGGAGTAAAGCCATCAGCGCTATAGCTGTCGACCCGCTCCGGCGATTCATTAAGCAAGTCCTTTACCCTTTGCGAGTTGCCTACGGCTGAGGCTTCGAAAATGTTCAGCTCTGCTCCGTTATTCAGCAGCAGCTCTTTTATTTCTTGTGATCGATAGTAAGCAGCCATCAATATAGCGGTTTCTCCACGGTTATTTTTGGCGTTTACCAGGCTTAAGTCTTTATTTATCAGCTCGGATACTTTCTCAACGTTGTTTAGTTTTATGGCTTCAATCATTTGATTTCGCAATTGCTGAAGGTTGTCCGCGAGGGATTGGGCTTTGTGAAGCAGCTCTCCAGATGCTTGAATGCCTGAATTTATAAAATACGAGACGGCTCTTGAACGATTAGATTCAAGCCCCGAATTCACGAGTAAATCAACTGCTTTCAACGCGGCATCATTTAATCTAATAGAAACAACATGACTCTGCTTTTTGTTTGACATCGCAAGCACCTTATTATTTTTGTAATTTTTATTATAAAATTACAATAACATTATTTCCTTAAGTTTTCAATTTCAACTTAACATCCCATACCCCAAAGGAATATTGATCTCTTTTTTCATATCTGTTATATATATTATATAACAGATATGAGTAAGGAGAAGCTGCTCAGAACAGGTCACATCTAACCTCATGTCTGTGCGACAAGGAGAGATATTCATGTTCATCGAGCTGGATCTGCAATCGGAGACTCCACTATACGAGCAATTAATCAACCAGATGATCGAAGGGATTGCGTCGGGCGCGCTACAGCCGGGCGACCGGCTGCCATCCGTGAGAAATCTAGCCGAGAATCTAGGCATCAATCTACATACGGTCAACAAGTCGTACACTTTGCTGAAGCAGGATGGCTTTCTGCAAGTGCACCCGAAGAAGGGCGTTATCGTTCACCCGGATACGATGCCGGGCATAACGGCGGAATTCGAAGCCAAGCTGTTCCGACAGCTTCGTTCGCTCGCGGCGGAAGCGGCTGTGCGAGGGATGACGGAAGAAGCTTTTGTCAATCAATGCAGGAAGCTCTATGGGGACACCATGATCAAGCGGGAAGGAGAAGGGCAATGATGATGAATGGAACTATCGTAGCGGTCGCAAGCTTATATTTTATTCAAGCGCTGTTGATCAGCGTCCAAAATTTTTTCGGTCCTCGGACCTTGTTGTTTGGAGTACCGATTCCCGCTTCCGAGACGGGGGACCGCGCTGTCCGACGGATACGTGTGCAATACACGATTCTGATGGGGATCATTGTGCTGGCTATGGCCGCCGCTTGCTTCTCATTGATTCTGTACCTGGACGTTGCGCAGCCTTTGGTATACATTCTGATCGCCCTGTTCCTGCAATTTCCGCTCTCCGGCATCGCGATCGCGATCTGCAGACAATCGGCGCTACGATTAAATGCCATCCGCGGTTGGCAAGTCCCCTTAGAGAACAGGAGGGCGGCCATCATATCAGGCAGACGGCAAAGCTCGCCCGTGCTCGGCTTGCCATGGTTCGGCGCTCACTTGACCGTAATCGCGGTTTGCGTCGTCATCGCTATTGTGAAGTGGAACGATATCCCCCTTTCTTTCCCAATACCTTGGAGCTCGGACACAATACCGGACTGGTATTACTGGTATTCCACCAAATCCGTCAGTTCCGTCTTCTATGAGAACTTTGGACAGCTTATCGGAACCATGCTTTTTATGCTTCTGAACCTCATTGTCGGCAGAGTAAGAACGTCTCTGGATCCGACAGACCCGGAAGGTTCGTTGCAAAGGCAAATTCAGTACAAACGAATCCACTCTTTTGTCTTGTGGGGTATTTCGCTAGTTCTGACCGTATTCTTGGGGCTGTTCCAAGCGGACAAAATATATTCGTCATTGAAATTGGACTTATGGAGCAATTTGTTGTTCGCGCTTCTGCTTACCGTTTATCTGCTTTTGCTGGGCATGCTTGTTTATTTGAGGACGAGGGGACTTGACCAGCAACGGGATATTCCTTCGCAGAGCAATCATCATTGGAAAGTCATGTCTGTCGTCTATTGCAATCCGGATGATCCAGCGACATTCGTTTCGAAACCTTACGGCATAGGCTGGACCGTCAATATGGCCAAACCCATGGCCTGGCTAACGATAGCCGCGATTGTGGGGATCTCTATTCTGTTTTTGGCAGGGGCGTGGCTCCTCAGTAAGTAAAATCTACAAAAATCGGTCCGAGGGGAGATCAAATTCCGATGAATTTAGCCGCCAAGTTGATGCGAAAATTCGAAGACCGCGATACCCAGCATAAGCTGAAAGGCTATCGGGACAAAGCGGTGCTCATCAGGAAACGGAATTTGGAAGCATGGGACGATCAGCGGCTGCAAGGGGAATCTCTCCGGCTGCAAAAGGAAGCAAGATCGGGTACGCCTTTGGACAAGCTGCTTGTCGATGCCTATGCGCTAGTCTGCGAGACGGCGAAGAGAAAGCTCGGATTACAGCCTTATGATGTCCAGATCATGGCTGCCATCGCACTGCATGAGGGATTTCTGATCGAGCAGCATACCGGCGAGGGAAAAACGCTCTCTGCCGTTATGCCTGCTTATCTAAATGCGCTGAGCGGCGAAGGCGTTCATGTGCTGACCTTTAACGATTACTTGGCAAATCGAGATGCGGAGTGGATGGGCCCGATCTATCGTTTCCTCGGGTTAACGGTAAACCCGGTTCAAGCGGGCATGAGCCTGTCCGAGAAACGGGAAGCGTATGCCGCGGATATAACCTATGTTACGGCCAAAGAAGCGGGATTCGATTATTTGCGCGACACGATTGCACTGAACGAAGCCGATACCGTGCATCGTCCTTTCCACTACGTCATCGTCGACGAAGCGGATTCGCTGCTTCTCGACGAAGCGCGGGTGCCGCTAGTCATCACCGGCGAGTCGGACCCTTCCGGCAACGACGGCATTCGTTTCGCAGAAGTGGCTCGGCAGCTCGTGCAAGATGAGCATTACGACTTCGACGAGTTCCAGAGGAACGTTTATTTAAATGAAGCAGGCTCGGCGATAGCAGAGTCGCTGCTCGGATGCGGCAATTTGTACGATAACCATAATAGTCATTTGTTAATCTCTTTAAATTGCGCGGTGCATGCGGAATCATTATTGAAAAAAGACGTCGACTATATCGTCCGGGACGGTCAAATCGAGCTGATCGAAGAATATACCGGCCGCGTGGCGGAGAACAGGCATTTGCCGGACATGCTGCAAGCTGCGCTTGCGGCCAAAGAAGGACTGCAGTTGACAGCCGGCGGGAAAATTCTCGGGACGATCACCCTCCAGCACTTCCTTAGCCTGTATCCGAAGATTTGCGGCATGACGGCTACCGCGCACGCTTCCGCAATAGAATTCGAAAATATTTATGAGCTGCAGGTCGTGCAGATTCCGCCGAATCGGCCAAACATACGGATCGATCATCCGCAGCGGATTTATACCCATGAAGAAGCCAAGCTTAAGGCGCTTGTACAAGAAATCTCATCCGTCCATGCGACGGGACGTCCGATTCTCATCGGTACATCAAGTGTCGGAGAGTCTGACAGGCTGGCGGAGGCGCTAGCGGCTGCCAACGTACCTTGCCAGGTTCTGAATGCGAAGAACGATGCAGAAGAGGCCGAGATCATCGCTAAGGCGGGAGAAATCGGCGCGGTGACGGTGTCTACGAATATGGCGGGACGCGGCGTCGACATTCGGCTCGGCGGCGGCAACCCCACGCAAGCAGAAGCTGTCGCCAAGCTGGGGGGATTGTACGTGATTGGTACGCATATGAACGAAAGCGTGCGGATTGACGACCAGCTGCGCGGGCGTTCTGGCCGCCAAGGCGATCCCGGAGCCTCCGTATTTTTCATAAGCTTGGAGGACGAGTTGATTCTTCGGTTCGGTATCGACAAAGCGGTTCGCGTTCCTAGGCAGGATGAGGCTCTCGAAGGGGCGGCGCTCCGCAGGAAAATCGCACATATTCAGCGCGTTATTATGGGTCAGAACTTTCATATCCGCCAGGAGCTGAACTTTTATTCGGATATGGTGGAGGATCAGAGGCGAATTCTATACGAGGAGCGGCTCGGAATTTTGAAGGGCGAGCAGCGGATGAGCCCTTCGGAGCAGCGGGTACGGCTTTTCTATATCGACGAGTTCTGGGCTGATCATCTGGCGTACGTTTCATACATTCGCGAAGGCATACACCTGGAGAGCCTTGCCAGCCGCAATCCGATCGAAGAATTTCATGCGCTAATCACCCAAGCATACGATCAAATTCCGGCTAAAATAAATAGAGAGTCGGAAACTATGCTTGTAAGGCTCGGAGGCTCGAATGATCCGGCGAAATGGGAAGAGTTCGGACTGAAGAGCCCTACTTCCACTCGGACTTATATCATCGACGATCAATACATTCAGAAGAAGCGCAGCTCATGGACCGCAGAGACGGTAATCGCTTATTATATTCGCAAGATTTTGAGGCCGATACTCGGGCTGTCAAAATATTAATCCTCATTTTCTTGGTTTTTTGCAGCATACCAAGCTAGCGCAAGTTGCTCCATTTCGCTCACAAATGTCTTTTTAGCTGGGCTGTATTCACTTGTGTTCTCGAAACGTTCAGCTAACTCTTCCTTAAACAGACTGTATCTTGCAACTTCTTCCGGATGACATCTCAAGTAATCTCTGAATATGAGATGTCGTTCAATTTGGGGGTTCTCTGTTTGATAGAAATGGATGTGGTGAGTCCTTTCATCACCGCCTTTTCGGAATAACCTTCTTCCGGAGATCCCCCACTCCCCAGCCACATCATATCCGAGCAAGCTCATTTTATCGTTATATGAATCGATCTTGTCAATGTCTTGTACAATACACATCATGTCAATTACAGGCTTTGCTTTTAAGCCCGTTACAGATGTACTTCCAAAGTGCTCGAATCGTACGATTTCGTTCGTAAATATTGTCTTCAGAAACTCGGACTCTTCTTGGAAAAGTCTTACCCAGTCCTGATTATAATCGCTCAGTCTGATCTTCATAGCACACCCTCTCCCTCTAGCCCAATTCCTTCGTCAAATCCAAGCATGATATTCATGTTCTGAATGGCTGCTCCTGAGGCGCCTTTTCCCAGATTATCAAATCTGGAGACAAGTAAGATTTGATCCCTATGACCAAAAATAAATAGGTCCAAATAATTTGTACCATTGCACTGCATAAGATTAAAGTAGCCGTCTTCAAGATAGGCCTCTGATTCGTTAGGGATCACTCTAATAAAACGTTCATCCTTATAATACGAGGCAAGCAGCTCATAAACATCCTTTGCCGTTACATTCTTTGTAAGCATTCTGGGAAAGAGCGGAATCGTTACGGCATCACCTTGATAATAGTTGCCGACGATTGGGGTGAAAATCGGAGCCATTCTGATACTCAGCTATAAGCTTCTTGCCCCCGCCACTATATCCTGTAAGCGAGTAACAAGACGCAGGGTAATCCCTTGGCATAATCCCCTCTGCCACCAAAGGGTGTACAGCCAAAATAAACCCTGTAGCATGACATCCCGGAACGGATATCCTGGATGAATCCCGGATTTTACTCCTTTGATCCTTATCCAATTCTGGTAACCCGTATGTCCAATCCTGATTGGTCCTAAAGGCCGTACTCGCATCAATTATTTTCGTCTTCTTATTGCTTACCATAGATAAGGAATCCCTTGGAGCGGAGTCTGGAAGACTAAAAGTGTATACGGGATTATTATGCAGTATAATGTATAATTATTCAATGTGCGATTATTTTCTCTTGCTCTATTGAAAGAGGCAACTCGGATGACTTTGTTGTAAAATGGGGTATATTCCATTATATAGATTGAATGTTCCGGGCCCCTTCGGATTTGAATACAGAGAGGAGCAACGCCGTCATGGATCGAAAGACTAAACAAGCGATAGTCAGGGGGGAAACCTCGCTGGGCATCGAATTTGGATCCACAAGAATCAAGGCTGTACTGGTCGACTACAATTACGAAGCAATCGCTTCCAGCAGCTACGAATGGGAAAATCAATTAATTGACGGCTATTGGACCTACGATCTCAGTGAAATGATTAACGGGTTGCAAGCAACCTATCGCCGGTTAAGGCAAGAGGTAGAGAACCATTATGGCGTAACGCTGAAAAAAATTGGAGCCATCGGCTGTTCAGCTATGATGCAGGGCTATATTGTGCTTGATCGAGCAGGGGAGCTATTGGCTCCGTTCCGCACATGGCGCAATGCCACAACGGGTAAAGCCGCATCGGAGCTGACAGAGAAATTCCAGTTCAAAATTCCTCAACGCTGGAGCATCGCACATTTGTATCAAGCGATTTTGAACGGTGAAGAGCATGTCACGAGCATTGACTATTTAACCACTTTATCGGGTTACATTCATTGGCTATTGACTGACAGCAAGGCTCTTGGTGTGGGAGATGCCTCCGGTATGTTTCCTATCGATACATCTACTCAGCAATATAATGAAGATATGGTCAAGCAGTTTGCGGATTTAATTGCCGATAAAGGCTACCCATGGGGTATTAAGGATATTTTGCCTAGAGTTTATTCTGCAGGTGAACATGCTGGATATCTCCATGAAGCCGGCGCCAGGCTGTTGGATCCCTCAGGCAGCCTGCAAGCAGGTATTCCGTTCTGCCCTCCAGAAGGCGATGCCGGAACAGGCATGGTCGCTACGAATAGTGTCAAAGAGCGTACCGGCAACATTTCCGTCGGCACGTCAATCTTTGCCATGATTGTACTGGAGAAAAATTTATCCAAGGTGTATCCTGAGATTGACCTCGTGACTACACCTGATGGGAGCCCTGTCGGCATGGTTCTCGCTAACAACTGCTCCAGCGATATTAATGCATGGCTCGGTTTGTTCCGCGAATCCTATGAAGCCATGGGCCTAAAGCTCGATATGAACCACATCTTCAGCGTCTTGTTCAACAAAGCGCTGGAAGCAGATGCTGATGGCGGCGGCATGCTGAGCTATGGCTACTATTCGGGCGAGAACATTACCGGGCTTGCCAAAGGTCGCCCGCTGTTCGTTCGCTCTCCAGAAAGCCGCTTCAATCTGGCTAACTTTATGAGAGTACATCTGTTTGCCGCGTTTGCCGCACTCCGGCTTGGGATGGACATTTTGACACAGAAGGAGCAAGTAACGATCGACCATATCCTGGCGCATGGCGGATTGTTCAAAACGCCGCTAGTCGGTCAAAGAATGTGTGCCGCAGCACTGAATGTTCCTGTTTCGGTCCTGTCTACGGCAGGCGAGGGCGGCGCGTGGGGGATGGCCATTTTGGCATCTTACATGGTTAATAAGGAGCAGGGCGAGGGCTTGGCTGAATACCTTGCCGCTAAAGTGTTCAAGGGTGCAGAAGGACAAATGGTTTATCCTGAGAGCGCAGATGTGGATGGCTTTGCCTTGTTTATAGAGCGTTACACGGAAGGGCTGGCAATTGAGCAGGCAGCGATAGAGCACTTTGTGGAGAATTGGAAAAAATGAGCCGGGGGAAGCTTCTCAGTGCCGCTTCATATCCCTACTAAGATTTGAAGGAGTGAAGTTGATGGAGACATGCGGCCGTACACGTCTTTCGCCCATAATAGAACTCAGGCCGCTCGATCGAAGCAACTGGTATGCCTGCACCCAGCTTGAAGTGACGGATGATCAAAGGAGAGTTTTTCCTGTCCCTGTGGTCTATTGGCTCGCAGAGTCGGCCTATTGTGGATTTACTCCCCTGGCTGTGTACGCTGACGAACAACTAGCGGGATTTGCAGTCTATGCTGTTGATCCCGAAGACGAGAGCTATTGGATCATGGCCTTTATGATTGACCATAAGTTTCAGTATAGAGGGTTGGGACGGTCTGGCATGGAAGAACTTATACGTCATATTGAGGAAAACCACGCCTGTGACAGAATCATACTCGGACATCGGCCTGAGAACAAAAGAGCATCCGACTTGTATGTATCTTTGGGCTTCATAGAAGTGAGCCGTGATGAACGTGAAGTCATAAGAGAATTGGTATTTTGAAATAAGCGATGGTCACTGCCGCCGGAACCTTGGCGGCTTTTTTGTTCGATCTGCTTGACGATTACTTTGCCCTGTTATTTTCGAGCCAAAGCAGCGGCGTCACTTATCGCATCGAAGTATAATACGGGTAGTCCATCTTTTCTTGAACCTGCTGCACGACCGCTTCACTGGTCAGCGATTCAATGAAATACAACCCCAGATCGATAGAAGCCGACACTCCCCCGCCTGTGAAAATGTTGCCATCCCTGACGAAACGCTTCTTAATCACTTCAGCGCAATAGGGCTTCAACAGCTCGTATGCTGAAGGATTCGTTGTTACTTTTTTACCCCTTAAAAACCCTGCAGCTCCCAAAATCAAAGCTCCCGTGCAAACAGATATCTTATATTCAACATTCTCTGCAGTTTGAATCCATGAAATGAAATCGGGATCGAATCTAAGTTCCCTTGTCGATAGTCCTCCGGGAATAAAAATCAAATCATAAACCGAAAGATCAGGGCAGACATGGTTGATTTTCATAGTTAAACCTCTGTCATCGGTGATCTGCTCTTTGTTCGAACAAAAATCCCATGACACATTTTCTTTCGCCTTCAGTATTCCCATCCAGGTTACAGCTTCGTAGAAACCAACAAAATCTAACGTTGTCATCTTGTCAAACAGAATGTAAGCCATCTTCATCCCCTGCACCCGACCTTTCATCGTGTGAAATAAAAAAAGCATTCAGTCCAATATTTACCAAATTTTATCCCGAAAATTCATAAAAATCAAGCATCGCGTCCGAATAGGAAAGGGCGTGCCTTCGTTCTTCACTTGCGAAGTGGCAACGTTCATAAATCTGCCATTTTTACCCACGTCCAGCTATTGTCACACTCGTTCATTTTTATTATCATCAAATTAAACCGACTATCCGGTTTAATTTATTCAAAGGGCTAAAAAGCATGAACAAGAGACTCTACGACGCGGCACAGACCCGCAAGAAACTGATTGACAGTGCCATGGCGCTATTCGCACAGAAGGGTTACGCGGCTACCTCCATCGACGACATCTGTGCGCATTCGTACTGCAGCAAGGGAAGCCTGTATTACCATTTCCACAGCAAGGAGCAGCTCTTTCTCGAACTGGCTGAGCAGGCCTTCAAAGAGTCCTGGAACGTTTGGAACGAGCTGTCCGCCCCGATCCCCTCGGTTAGAGATAAGCTGTACGCTTATGCCGACTACTTCGTGGACCATCACAACAAGCCGCTCAACAAAGCCGGTGAGGAGTTCATCGCCAAGGTCGGGCCTCAGTCTGAGATCGGGATGAAGTTCTTCGCGATCGTCATGGGTGTCGTTGACGATTTTGAGAAGCTGGTCGCCGAAGGGATCGCCTCAGGAGAGTTCAAGAACGAGAACTCTAAGGAGCTGGCGTTTATGATCCTAAGCTATTATTCGGGTCTAAGCGACAGCCGTTCGTTCCTGGACCGGGAAGGCATGAAGAGTCTGTTCCGCAAAGCCACCACCCTGCTGTTGGAAGGCATTAGCCTTACGTCACCCACTTAATCAGAAGGAGTGTAGCCGAATGACCTTGTCGCCAACACAAACTGCATCCGCATCTTCGTCTCTCGGGCTTTTTGCCGCCGCCGATTATGAGGGTCCTGTCAAATTCTCCGTCCTCATTCCCGCCCACAACGAGGAGCAGTATCTCCGTGCCTGCCTGGATTCAATCGCCGCCGCGGCTGCTGCCTACCCGAAGCAGGTCGAGGTAATCGTCATCCTCAATCGCTGTTCGGACGCCACCGAGGCCATCGCCGACGAATTCGGCTGTGTGACCCTGAAGAACGACAGTAAGAACTTGTCGCAAATACGCAACGCTGGCGCACGTATCGCCAGAGGGGAATATCTGGTCACCATTGATGCGGACAGCCGGATGACGGACGCGATGCTGACAGAGATCGATAAGCACCTCGCTTCCGGAACCTATATTGGCGGAGGCGTTGCCGGTAAATTCGAGCGCATGTCGCTGGGGATTATCGTCTCTGCCGCACTGCTCATTATCCCCCTGTTGTTCAAATACGGAGCCGTGTCTGTCGGCATTTTCTGGTGCCGCAAGAGCGACTTCGACGCGATCGGGGGCTTCGACGAGAATCGGCTGATGGCGGAGGATGCGGAGTTCGCCCACCGGCTGAAGCAATGGGGCAAGCAACAAGGCAAGCGTTACGGCACCATCCGCAAAGCGCAGATGATTACGTCCTGCCGTAAGTTTGATAAGCACGGCGACTGGGTGCTCGTGCGCCGCCCTTCAGTTATTCGCGCATATCTTCGCGGAACGGATCGGGCCTATGCCGACCAGACGTACTACGAGAATCAAGGGCGTTAGACTAACACATTAATTACAGGTATTCCAAATGCAACGGAAACTTCAATCTTGCTCAAGGGCCAGTGTCAGTCGCCTAATAGAGGGCGGTTCGTCCCCGCCCTTTGCCAAAAGGCCAAGTGAAGTAAGGTAGCACCCGGTGGGGTGGATGGGCTGGGGTGCTGCTGTTGGCAAGGTGTTGAATGGTTGTTTGCAGCGTCTAGATAACTTTGGTCAGAAGTATTTCTAACGGCTCATTTTCCAGCAATAAACATCCCGCATCTTTATAGCCCAATTTTCTATAAAAATGCTGCGCCTCTTCATTAGCTAAGGTTGAGGTCATGACCAGTTTGTGTCCAGTCTTTCTCATTTCATCTTCCCAAAAGAGAACAACGTTTTTTCCAAAACCATTGTTCCGATATTTTTTATCGATCCATATCATATTCATGAAGGGAGTGTTGTCCCAAAAATACCCATACCTCATCCAACCAATATTTTCTCCATTCTGATTGCGCAGAATGTATATTTCTTTTCCAGCTATTTTGGAGAATATTAAGCTTTTCAAGAGATGCTTGTCGCGATCAAAAATATATTGATAATCCGATTCTGTTGCAAATTCTATGTTCATCGGTCTTCTCCCCCTGATATATATTTCCAACTTCTCTTCATAATAACTTCGGCAAACTCATAGAGTATACCTTGTGCAACGCGCGACCGATTGACTTCGGCTACGATCACCCTGCACCCTCCGCTAGATTTTTCGGCCTCTTCCGGGTCACTTACTCCAAACCTGTCATAGCTCTCAAGACCGCGTCCGACGCGGCCTCTCGGATCTTCCCCCGTCGCAATCGGACTCTTACTGTAAGATGATCTCGAATACACTATCGTACTTAATGCACCTACATCAATTTCAAGCAACTTGAAGAATCGTCTAAGCATCTATTCTCGTCCGGCATATCTTGATGATATCAAAATAAGGAGTTGATATTATGGCCCGTATTCTCGACAAAGCGGCCGCCCAGCCGAGACGTAGATTCAATTTGGCAAACTCTTTTATCATCCGGCGTTCACCGGCAAGATCTCTTCTTGCAACCATCACGATTCGGATTCCCTTGAATTCTCAACCGAACCGCGTAGATTTGGTAGCGACAGTGGGTGTTCGCGGCGTCACTGGCATTGCGCAAATTCTTTTTAGGATATTCCGTAATGGAATTGAGATCTTCAACACACTGCAAGGTATCGAATCTGTCGGCTCTGAACAAAATTATGCCGTTACATTCCAGGCGGAAGATCGAAATGTAAGATCAGGCACTCATGTATACACAGTCACGGCAGAAAACCGTACCGCAAATACAAGAGCCGACATTGTTGGGCCAATATCGTTTAGCGGGTTAGCCGTTAAAACGAGATCCTGACCTTAATTTTAAGAGAACGGGCCGCTTCTAAATGAAAAAGACTTAAACGTAAAAAAGCAGCTCGTTCCTCGTCGGAGGATGGGCTGCTTTGCTTCGCAATTCAACAGAAGCATTGAAAAAGAAATTGTACCCCTAGCCAGAGAGCTTGGGATTGGGCACCTAGTTATTTCACGCGGAACGTGCGAAGCCCATACCTGCGTACCAAAACAAACGCGACCAATAGATAAATCAATGTCACAGTAAGAATAACCGCTGTAAGTAAGGAGCTCGGCACTCGCAAAACAATGCTGACTCCGCACGCGGACGATACGGCCATGTTTACTAAATAGTACAGAGGATTTTTCAAATTCAGCTCCGTAGAATACGGCTGGAAAATGTAATACATAAATAAATGATGAACAGTGAAAAAAACAGACAGAGAAATGACACATATCCAAATCATGAGCAACTCTCTACTCAGCCACCCCTCTCCGGCTGAAGCGGCGATAGCTGTCAGTGACACCCCAAGAGCGGCCGCAATCGATAGGTTCATTCCTAACACTTTTCCAAACCGAATCCGAAAATGTTCATAAGCCGCGTTTCGATAAAAGCCATACCGCAGCAGACTGAGATCGCAATTGTAGAACATCGCCTTGCATATCTTTTCTCCTACGGTCACGAAATACATGATCATACCCAAGATGGGGAAGATTCCTTCCACTTTCCATTCAAGGTGCTGTACTTGCTCCTGAAATAGAACCATGAGAATCACGCCTGCCACTCCGAAAGCACCGATGATGGCTAATCGTTTGTTAACTGGGCCTCTGATCAGACTGCGATGTCTGACGAAGAAGAGCGAGTTCAGATAGGCATAGCCTTTCTTAGACTCTAGCTTGTCCTGCTGCTCCCGCTCCACCTTATAATCGCTGTCCTTCACCCTAACGCTCTTCTTCTCTGCTTCCGACATCATTTTACCTAGGTTCAGCAGCGGGTCATCCCTTTTGCTTGCGGCATCAACCGCTTCTCTGTAACCGGAATAACGGGCCAGCTTAACCGCCGCAAATAGGCCACCCGCCGCAATTACGAAGCAGACAGGCAGACTCAGCAGAACCGTTTCGGTTGACGGTACCCATTGGAACAGCAGCGGCAAATACGCAACAGCATAACCAAGAACAATGACGCTCCAGATGATGACGTTATGCTTGATCAGCACCATGCCAGTTTTCTCAAAAAGCTTGAGATGTGCATACTCCGCCAAAATCCGCCACAGCGTTGTCAAAGCTGTAAGTAGAACTGCCTCTGCAATAGTTGCTCCCACAAGCGTTGCGAACAGGAGCAAGGCAGGCAATAGATAGACTAGAAATGTCACATAACGATATCCAAGCGAAGCCTTCATGTACCTCGTTGGTGACAATTTCATGAGCTTCACCGCGACATATTTTTCCCGCTTCGGCTCTAATACGGTCACACTGCTAACGCTAGCCACCATAAAGCTGATGATTGTGAAAATATGAACGAACTGCCGCAAGCTTTGTTCCTCTGTCAATCCTTCCCCTAAACTGACAACGGGCAAGTAGACAAGTATCCCTACATAAGCGAACCTAATCATAAATCCCCACAACTGGGTAAGCAGAAACGCGATGACGGAAACGGCCTTTTTGAGATTCAGATTTGCGTAGAAGCTTTCTTTTATCAGCTTGCCGATCAGTGGCAACTTCTGAATGTAATAAATGAGCAGATTAACCGTGATGGATGTGCGAATAGCCAGCAGCGTATTAATCGTTCTAAACATGAGTCTCGTCCTTCAGCAGATTAATGACGGATTGCTCAAACTCATTGCTATTCAGCAACTCAGACGGCACGCCGGACAATTTTCCATTGTTCAGTAAGACCAGTTCATCGCACAGATCCGAGGCCAATTGAAGGATATGCGTAGAGAAGATCAGAATGTGATCTCGCTTCATCTCCCGCAGCATATTCTTCATCTCCAAAGCGACAATCACGTCGAAGGAAGTGAGTGGCTCATCTAGTAGAATTACCGGCGGTTTCGTCATAAGGAACAACAGCATCTGCAGCTTATTCTTCATCCCGTGCGAGTAATTTTTAATAAGCCTGTGTCGGTCCTCCGTGGTCATGCTCATCCTATCAAAATAGTGATCAATCCTCTGGTCCATCGTCAGCTTGTCCCGATTAATATCCATAAAGAATTTGACAAATTCATAACCCGTTAGAAATTCAGGGAGAATCGGAAGCGAATAGACATACCCGACATCCTGCTCGCTAAGCTTCCGCATGTGGCCATTCTCCTCCAGAAGCACCTGTCCGCCCTCCGTGGCCATCTCTCCGCTTAAGCAGTTAAACAGCGTCGTCTTACCCGCTCCATTGCGACCGAGCAGACCATAAATCTTCCCTTTCTCAAAGGTGAATCCTGCTTCCTGGAGCACCTGTTTATCCTCAAATCGTTTAACGATATCCTCTATGACCAAACGCAATTGTAACACCTCCGTATGTACGCAAGAAACTTATCCTTTGTTTATCTACGACACAAGGAGCGGCAAGGTTTCCAACGGCATGTGGACTTCGGAATTCTGGTGGATCTTGGGAGCCCGAAACCAAATCGTCATCCGAAAATTAGTTAATAGCCTGATTGTAAAGTAAACTTGACAAAGGATCTAGTTTTAATTATATTATGTATAGTTTAGTTTACTTTTTGTAAATTATACTTTAATCTGGAGGTCAATATGTCCTATCAAGAAAAAAAAATTTATGTTTCCGTCATCAGCAGTATTCTCATCTTCACCCTCTACACTTTATACGCGATAAAAAATGCCGAGGAAGTCAGCATCACTTCGGCCAGCGACTTCAGTTTTTGGGGTTCCTTTATTCTGGTGCTGCTCCCGGTGTCTATTGTAGCTAAGGTTATCATTCATATCGTGTTTGTCATCCTCAATAAGATCACCACGAATGAAGATGAGCCTTCTTTTGAAGATGAGTTTGATAAGATCATCGAGTTGAAGGCAGACCGGATTTCGCTTTATGTATTTTTCCTCGGGTTTATTTTATCCATGATTCCGCTCGTTACGGATCTTCCAACTTACTTAACGTTTCTTGGGTTGATTCTCTTCGGTTTTTTATCCGATCTACTGGGACGTATCGCTCAATTATACTTCTATAGAAAAGGTGTTTAACATGGGAAAGGATGCGATCAGCAATCATATACGGAATCTTCGCTTTCATCATAACGAGATGACCCAGCAGCAATTAGCGGATAAGGCTGGGGTCACCAGACAAACGATTTTTGCTATCGAGAAGGGGAATTATTCCCCTTCATTGGAGTTGGCTTTTCGCATCGCGCGTGTTTTCGGAAAATCCATCGAAGAGGTCTTCCAATATAATGATGAGCAATAATGGCGGATAAAACTGGGGTTTTTATAATCGAAACTTCTTTGACCTCTTAATTCGCGCGTCCTTTATAAGGAGGTTAATTATGTTGAGGAAGAGTACAAATTCAGGTAGAAGGTCTGCAGTAATTACTGGGGTGTTATTTATAGCCGGGTTGGTTACAGGTATATTTAGCGTTGTTCCTGTTATAGATGGAGCAGACTACCTTGTCCAAGCATCTACTAAGGAAAACCAGGTACTAATAGGAGCATTTTTCCAGTTGTTAATGGTTGTTCCATATGTTGGTATTCCTATTTCGATGTATCCGATTTTAAGTAAGCATAATAAAGGTTTAGCTCTTGGATCTGTTGCTTTCGGCATCATTGCGGGTGTATTCATTATTATTGGTGTACTCCTTCTTCTATTGCTATTGACGTTAAGCCACGAATTTGCAAAAGTTGAAGCCCTGAATGGTTCGTATTTTCAGACCCTGGGCGGATTGTTACGTGAAGGACGTGATTTGGTGAACCATGTGGCAACGACACTTACATTTGTTGTAGCTATGTTGTTGATTAACTGCATATTTTACCAAACAAAATTAGTCCCACGTTGGTTGTCAGTTTCGGGTCTTATTGGGTCTACATTGTCCATATTGGCAAGCTTATTATTTATGATTCGCTTCATCGGTCTGGATGCAACATACATGATGTTGAACATTCCAATAGCCTTTCAACAATTGGTTCTGGCTATATGGCTAATCATTAAAGGATTCAACCGGGCGGATGTTCTACAAAAGAAGGTGTAACTGAAATGAATAAATCAGAAAGCTTTTGGGACAAAACAGCAAGTAAATATGATCAATTAGAGATGAAGGATGAACAAACTTACATCAATATAATAAATAGAACGAAAACGCATCTCAAAATAAGCGACATTGTTTTGGATTACGGCTGTGGGACTGGATTGATATCAAACGAAATTGCAGAATATGTGAAAGGGATTCATGCGATTGATATATCTTCTAAGATGATCGCAATTGCTGAAAACAAGGCAAAAGAGCGGAACATTGCAAATATTAACTATGCTCACACAACCATTTTTGAGGAAAGGTATGAGAAAGGCTCATTCGATGTCGTCATGGTCTTTCATGTACTGCATTTGTTGGAAGATGTACAGATCGTTCTGCAAAGAATGAATGAACTGTTGAAACCAGGAGGATTATTGATTTCTGCAACACCATGCGTGGGCGAAAAGATCGTTCTAAAAAACTTGTTATGGTTTGCAGGCAGAGTTGGTTTAATGCCGAATATCAGATCATTTAAAATACGCAATTTAGTCGAAACAATCGAGGAAGGGAATTTTTCTATTGTCGAAACGGATTGCTTGAAGAAAAGTTCTCAGGAATATTTCATTGTTGCTAGGAAGAAGTGATAGGTTACAAAGGAGCCGTTTCACCAAATATTTCGCCGTTACTTATGTCCTCCGTCCTTGATCAGCTGTCACCTAAAACCGAACAGCCCCAAAATTCGTGGCAGTCACTCGGGAGTCCTTTTCCCCGGTTGACTGCCATTTGTTGTCGCGGCGGTGACAGACGGATGAACACCGCCGACAAGGACGGACCAAAAAAACATGGCAACACAACAACAGATTGCCCGGAACAGGTTACTTGCTTACCACCTGTCACAGCCCCCAAACCAGCGTCCGACGCGACCTTACGCCTATTCTTCTTCCCCTGTCGCGATCGAATTCTAGCCATACGAAATCCAATCACTCCAGCTGTCGTTCTTCTCTGGACTCAAGGAAGTTTAACGATCTTGTCCTTGTAATACCACTTGCCTACAGAATCAATATAGCCATTGTCTGTTTTGGTAACAACCCAAGCAAACTTGTTGTTGTACGGTTGAACCTCAACAAATTCAAATGACGTCAGCAATTTACCTTTGCTGTTAATTATCGCCCAAAGTCCGTTTTTCTTCACGCTGGCTAAACCCTCTTGAAAAGGAGCAGCATCTTCATATTGCGGAGAAATTAACAACTTGCCTTCAAGATTGATATAGCCCCACTTTCCTTTTATTTTTACAGGGGCCAATGGAGTAGTTGAAAATGCCTTCGCGTCTTCGTACTGAGGTTTTATTGTCCAAACCCCGGTTTTATTTATATAGCCCCATTTACCGTTCTGATTGACAGCAGCCGCTTGTCCTGTAAAGGGCCCAACGGCTGTATACACCGCTTTGATAACGACTTTTCCTTTTGTATCGATGAATCCCCACTTCCCATTCATTTTTACAGCCGCCAGACCGTTGGCAAATGACTGTGCCGATGAAAATTGTGGAGCAATCGCCATTTTCCCGGATAAATCAATATATCCCCACTTCTTACCCTTTAGCACTGGGGCAAGTCCATTAGCGAAATTGTCCACGTTTGGATAACGGTCATGTCCAATAAATTCACCTTTTGTATTAATGAATTGCCAGCCGTCCTGATCTTTAACTGCAGCCCTACCTTGATGAAATTCTTTGACAACCTTGTAATTGTTCGAGAACGCAGGTTCCCCGTTAACGTTAATAAAAGTCCATAAGTTGTTGGAAGCACGATGAACGGCTGCGAGTCCTTCCGAGAACGGTTTGACCCGAAAATAGACTTGATGGTCTTTCACGATCGAGCCCTTGTCATCTAAGTAAGTCCATGCGTAAGTCCAATCACTGGGGTGCCAAGGGATAGGCAATGCATAGGCTACAATCTGACGCGTCATAGGAACCGGAGTAGGGGGCATTATATTTGCGGATTCGTTGGAAATTTGCCCATTATCGTTATTTCCCCACTCATATAGCTTTCCATCCCGAGTAAGGGCAACCGTAATTTCTTCTCCGCTCGTAATATCTGCTACATTGTCAATCTTACTCAGCTTAATAGGTCTAGGCCGAGGTTCCGTCGTTCCATCGCCTACCTGACCGCATTCATTCGGACCCCAAGACCAAACCAGTCCATCTTTCGTAACCGCGCGAGTTTTCGAAACCTGAATAATGTCTTTTAAGGAAGGCATCAGGAGTGGATCAGGAAAGTAGCTATATTCCATATTCCCGGTTCCGATACTTCCCTGATAATTAACACCCCATTTTGCAACAGTACCATCTTGCAGAAGCGCTATACCATCGGATAAAGATTTTACGTTACTTAAACCTTCAAACAGAACCGGTGAGTTTACGATTTCTTTCTTACATGTATTGCCGATGCATTTAACGACCGCACCCCATCTCCACACATCCCCATCCGATGTGACGGCGAGACTTTCATCGAAGGAAGCTGAGATTGCTGTGACATGGGAGAGTGATCGAACTTGGACCGGCAATGCTTCGTCATCGCCATTTTGACCGTTCCCTAGTTGACCGGCATCATTTCTTCCCCAGCCCCACACCGTGCCATCTTTGCGAAGAGCCAAAGTAAAGTAGGCGCTGTCCGCTATGTCGATTACTTCCGATATCCCTTTCACTTGTCTAGGCTGTGAGTCTCCTTGGTTTGCGCCCAATACCCACACTGTCCCGTCTTGCTTTACGACGGTTGAATGATCATATCCTGCGTCAATGAGCTTTACATTCTCGATCCCTTTGATCCGTACGGGCACGGTATGATAGCTACTATTGTCTTCACCTAGTTGGCCTGAAATATTATTCCCCCAACCCCACACGTTTCCCTTAACATCTAAGGCTAAAAAATGATAATATTCTCCCGCAACATCCGTGAATGTCACGTCCTGACCACTCGTAGTAGCCGCGGATACACTAGCGTAAGTCGGAAGATAAAACAGTAAGAAGCAAAGAACAAGTACATTAAATAACTTGGAATATACTGAACGCATTTTTGAAAATCTCCTCAATATGTAGAAATAGTATTTAAATCGAACTTCGCTGGAATAGGAATTATTTCCTTTATTTTCGTTGATGTTTATTTGAAAATGAGCATTCTCGGTGGGGGGGCACTTGGGTTCCGTCGATCCTACCGCAAAAGTAAGCCCTCGCCAACAAGAGGACGAACAGCGCCACCAATACATTAAACTCACCTAGATCTGACATTCTTTTGAGAGTGGATCTAGATGTTTTTATTTATGACTATTATTCAGAAAAAGGAGAATTACTTTCATTATGGCATACAGAAATGGAAATTACGCAGTCTTCTCGCCGAAAGTAATACAGCTCACGATTGTTGACTCCGTGTTGACTTCGAGACGAAAAAAATACATCGCCAGGGCTTTTAGGCCACATGGCGATGTATTCTTTGTAAGACACTGCTATCCGTCTTTCCGTTCTTCTTCGTCCCCCACCGCCACCGGATTCTCGCTGTACGAAACCCAATCCGATCATCTAAAAAGTTGCTCTATCGGTTTTTCTTTGCTAACCGAAGCATAAAGCAAATAGGCACTTTCCCTAGAAACCTCCACGGCCAAGTTTGGCTGCTTTCTACGTATTCCTTATTTCAATACCAAACTTCGAGCTCGCCATATTGATAGTATTCGCCTTGTACAAGGGCTAGCTTATATTGGATCAAAGTGTTGCCAACCTGAGTAGTTCCATTTGCGTTCCCCGCTCCGTCTACGATTGCTTTCAGCGCAGTGTTTACCTCGCCCATTGAGGCTCCCGTATGCTCGCTGATAATCTCGCCGACTGTACTCAGCTGCCTGCGGTCAATACCATTGAAGAACACGGCGAATGATAGCTTGTTTCGATACTCGCCTGATTTATAAATCCGATAATGAATCTGCTCGATGGAATCCAAGCTGCACAACCACTCATTATATTTTTCTTCGACGAAAGGAGAGTATTCGTGCTCTATTCCGATTCGTTTGACCACCTCGACCCGCTTCTCTGCTTCAGCGCGAAATGAGGCTTCTTCCTTTTCCTGTAACTGTCTTGAAATATCTTCCGCTTGCTGGTCGAATTTGATCATGAACGGCACGATCTGCTCTTCCACAGTATCGTTGCCTGCGCGAACTGGTTTTTTGGATACTAGAATGGTGCCGCTCTTGCCCAGGGCGATAAATTTGTCTCCGTCCCACAATACCTTTAGAATGCGATGTTGAGTTGGCCTCGGGGATGCCTTGAAACTCAAATCGCTGTTAGAGGCATATAGGTCGCCGCTTTCACTTGCCGCAACACAAGCTTGCTTGCTGCAGGCAATGCTTTCAAATCGGGCTTCTGTCAGTTTGTAGCTCCAGGACAAGCCGTCCGCGGACGAGAAGACCGCAGGTTCATAATTCGGAGGATTCAGCCACGTTACGCCAGCGGCTATGAAGTTTTTGCCGTTCCATACAAGGTCTTCGCCGACGAACGGTAAGCTTTTATTGTTTTGCACGATTTTCGAATTTTTCCACTTCGATCCGTCAAGTGACATATACACATCACCCCCGGAGCGTAATGTGCTCGTCTTGTCGATTGTACTCGCCGTCAGTCCGACCCTGAGGCTGTCATTGGAGACGACCTTGGCCATGGGCGGGTTTAGCTTGACCCGCTTGCTCCAATTGATTCCATCCGCTGAAGTAATGTAGCCACCTTCATCGTACACGTAGAACTTTCCGTCTCTGAATTCTACACCGTCCGGAGTCCTAACCTGCAACGGAAACTTCTTCCTCTCCCAAACGCCTGGGCGCGGAGAATAAAAATACTCCTCGTTTTCGGCGTAAAGGCCGTCCTGCACTCGACCGAGAGCAATACCGATGCCATCTCCCACAGCGATTCCAGTCCAATGAAAATACGAATATGTAAAACCGTCCAAATTCGCAGCCTGCCAATCGTAACCATTTCGGGATTCCACAATGGAACCCATTCTTCCTCCGGCAACGTAACGGCTGCCATCATAATCGATATACCTTAAATCGGCGGCTGTTCGCTGGCGGACAATTTCAGCGTCCATTAATTTGTCGGAGATAATAATGGTTCCGCGATTTCCCACCAGAACGTAGCGCTTACCGTCGTAAATCATCTTGTTAATGGCGGCGTCCTGACCGGCGAAATCCACATCGTCCCACGGATTATTGACGGCATCCTTCCAGTGCTCCCAGTCCGTGACGTTATCGGAACGCAGCAAGAGGCCATGGGCACCACCGATCCAATACTGCTTCCCATCCCATAAAATCGTGTTCAGGACCCTATTCTTAAATCCGGAGGTGTTTTCTTTCCAATTGACCCCATCCCTTGACGTGTATATCACTCCGGTCTGGGCGCTGATGCCGGGATCCCAGTAGACGGCAATATACATCCCGTTCCGATACATCAAATCTTTTATTGTAAATGCGGTTCTTAATTTGAAAGCTTCTGGAACATATTCTTTCCACTCAGCCAAGTCAGTAGAGATATAGACCCTGTTGAAGCTCATCGCTACATATTGCTTCCCGGTGAAAACAAGCTTGCCGACCTGCGAATCTATACTTTGAAGCTTCCATGCGCGGCCATCTGCCGAAGTTATGGCAAACGATCCAGATAGCCAAGCCTTGGAGGACTTTTCCTTGCTGTTCTTTTTGAGTTTGCCCGCTGTCGCGCTCCAATACCCCAACGCTACGAAGCGTTCTCCATCCCAGATCACGCCGCTGAATCTCAAAGAAGAGAAGGGGAGTTTGGTTTTCCAATCGATCGTATAGTTTTTATCTTTCTCCTTCTTGTATGCGGGAGAAATGAGTTCCCCAAACGTATAATCTTTGCTCCATTTTCCGTTGGACCAGTTGACGCCATCCGTCGAAGACATCATCGTTTTCTCCCCGACTGCGACAAAAGCTCGGCCGTTCGTAACCACCGTCGTTAAGTGTTCCCTGCCTGCATAATTCGCCGGTCTCCAGGTTCTCGCATCAGAAGAAGACAATATCGTTCCTTCATCCCCAACCGCAACATAAATTTGACGGTCATTCACGACGACATCGTTCAAGTTATTAGACACCATCTGACTCGATGCGCTATACCACTGGATGCTGTTGGAACTGGACGCCGCATGTATTTCCGCAACCCCAATCCCCCAGCCCGATAGGATAAACGTTAACACAAGCAAACAAACTCCCGGAATTCTCCCCAATCCTCTCTCCCTACCCTTCTTTTTACACTTTTAGCCCTCATAAGAACGAGAGATTTCATCGAAGCAATACCCTATACGTTTAATTACCCATTATACGAATATCTACCATAATTGTATATCCCCTACCCAAGCCATTGCCAACGACAAGTAGCTGTCGAGAAGAGCAACTAGGGCATGTATGCAAGCCCATGCTAAGCATGATGGTGAAGTTCTACACCGTAGCAGAGCTTGTGATACGACTGGCCGAAGCCAAACGTGGCGGCACGCTCGAGCGGCTCATGAGCGAAATCCAGCGCTGCCAGCTTCTCATTCTGGCGGCAAATGAAACCAACATAATACTAAGACTAGCTGAGCTGTAATATCGGTCGATACGCACATTAATTTGGTAAACTCTTGCAAGAAAAAGCATGAAGTGATACTTTATCTTGTAAATCAGATAAAGGATGTGTTAGCAGAAAATGAAAAAACCTAAGTCTCTTTCATATAAAACTGCGTGGAGAAACTTTAATTCGATTCATAAAATTAAAGTTAAATATGAAAGAACATACGAAGGGAAGACTTTCTCTGAAACTCAAAATTGTAGAGTAGAAGTAATCAAGAGCGGCAAGACATTATACGAATTTCAAGAAGTCCCAATTTCTATTGTACATTATCCTAATTACGCAGATTCAAGAAGTGGCTCTGACTGGTACAGATTCAATATTTATTGGGACGATGTAGGTGCATCCAACTATACTGACATGGGTTTGTTCGGCTATTATGACACCGATTATTCAAATACGATAATAAAAGATAACGATATCTACATCACATCTTCGAATGGCAAGAAATTAGTGATTAGCTTGCCGAAAAAAGTGCGAGCCTTAATCGGGAGTAAATAACATTTCTTGTGTTGACTTTTCGTTGAATTCACCAAGGTTGATGCTTTATTGTTGACTTCAGGTTCAGGGTCGGGGCGCTTCACCACAATGGCGGTGGGGCTTCCCGGCCCCCTTGGTCTGTCTACATGGGTACAGAGGGCTGCATACAATCGCATATCGGAGATGGGAGCGTACGCTCGGTCCGACCCTCGATGAAAGCATGTCCAATAGCTTCTCGAGCACAATCGGTTGACTCCTTGTTGATTCCGAGCATGCTGAACAAGCCGCCAAGGCCCTCGGGCAGCTCGGCGGCTTGTTTGCTGTGTAGATACTGTTATGCCTTGCTCGGTTATTCTTCATCCCCAGCGGCGATGGGATTCTCACTGTAACTAATCCAATCGCTCCAGCTTCTTATCCCCCCACGAACCCCCATGCTCGGAATGTTCCTAAGGCAAAAGGTGGGGGTTCCAACCAGCGCGGCGGGAATGTCTCGGAGGATATGCCAGCGCCTATGTGCAACAACCTCCCTTGGCTACGCTTGGGAGGACTTGTGGAGCAAGAAGCCCGTGGAGGACGGGGCTGGCGGAACTGTATGGTTTGAGCCAAGGTGAGGTATACCCCTGTGGTTGGGTCAAACCGAATGGATCGCCAACAAAAGGCCAAGTGAAGCAATGAAGCCCCGGAGGAAGGATGAGCTGGAACGTTATTGTTTGCAGGTTGTTGAACAGTTGTTTGCAAGCCATCACAATTGAACTATCTTGTTCCGTTAGTTTAGCTTCCCGTAGGCTATTGACGATAAACATGAAATCCGAATGAGAGAGCAACATTTCAAACGTCACCTTGCAATATAATTGACCATGAATTCCAAACAAGGAGATGAAGGCATGAGTAAGTTGAAGGGTAAAATCGCTTTAGTAACCGGTGCAAGCCGGGGGATTGGTCGTGGCATTGCGTTGCGTCTAGCGCAGGAGGGCGCAGTAGTTGCAGTACACTATGGAAAAAGACAAAATGAAGCAGAGGAAGTTGTTCATCAGATAGAGCAAAATGGAGGTGCCGCATTCGCGATCGGTGCTGACTTAAGTACCCTTAACGGCATTCATGATTTATATGCGACTTTGGATGAAGCCCTTCAGGAACGTACAGATGATAATCGTTTTGACATTCTTGTGAATAACGCTGGAATCGGACAAATTGTATCCTTTGAGGAGACGACGGAAGAATCTTTCAACGAGGTCATGAACATTAATGTCAAAGCACCGCTTTTTGTTACCCAACAAGCTTTACCACGTCTGAGAGATGGAGGCCATATTATCAATATCTCTTCGTTTGTAACACGTGTGGCCTCCCCCAGTGTTTTCGCCTACAGCATGTCGAAGGGTGCAGTCGACACGCTTACGCACGTCTTGGCTCAACAGCTTGGGAGCCGTAATATTACGGTGAACGCCATCCAGCCTGGCATCATTAATACAGAGATGAATGCCGGGACGTTGCAAAATCCCAATGGACAGAAATCTGCCGCTGGTCTTTCAACCTTTAAAAGGTGGGGGGAGCCTGAAGATGTTGCAGATATTGCTGCCTTTCTGGCCTCGTCGGACAGCCGTTGGGTCACTGGTCAATTAATTGATGCAAGTGGCGGATCTCATCTGTAAATTAACGGGTCTTTGCTCCGGTTGATTACCGCTTGTCATAGCGATGCAGCGAACGGAAGTCGTGACGAAAGTTTGGCGGAGCAAGTTTTGCTACGTTGGGGAGGACTAGCATTCAAGAATAACCTGTCTCGACCGCCCTGCTGTGGTTGGCTCCGGACTTCTTGCAACTGTTTTCTTCCCTTTATTGTTTGCAAGCTGTTGAACGAAAACGCCAAAAAGGGCTACGACAGGTATCTTGCTCCTAACCTGACACAGCCCTCAAACCCGCGTCCGACGCAACCTTACGCCTTGCCCTCTTCACCCGTCGCAATCGGATTGCCCTCATACGAAATCCAATCACTCCAGCTGCGCACTTCCCATCAATCACCTTCTTTACTCACCAGGATATTTATAGACATTTTCTCCCCCGTTCAACTGAAGCTTTATTCCGAGCGCGGTGCGCAAATCCTTAATCGGTACGAAGTAGTGATCCCGGAACCTGAAGATTGAGCCGCTCGGTACTTTCCACGTTTTATCATTGAACGAAATTTGCAATGCGTCGGATTGACTGGACACCGAGGCGCCGACCGCATTCGCGAAATCTTGTAGACTGACGAGCCATACGTCCCGATCCGAAAGAATAACGCCGGGAGCGGGAAGCCCAATATTCCTGAAGTCGAGCGCAAGGAATGGTGTCGGTGTTGGATCCAATAATTCTCCATAATTGCCCGAGTAAGAGAAGGCTCCTCTCGGCATACTCTTGTATTCACTGACGAATACCCCGGTTTCAATGTTTAAATAACCGCTACGTGCACGGTCATAGAAATAAACCTTGACGAGATTATCGCCGAAATCCCACATGTAATAATGGTTCGTATGCTTGCGAGCAAATGCGGGCAGTTTGCGAAGGAGCTTGCCCGTTTTAGCATCGACAATCAGGGTCTCGTAGGTTCCCCTCCCGGCATATTTATTCGTTGTATTTTTCTTCGCGTCGAGCACCTTGTACAGAGTAACAATCAAATACTTGTTCGATGGGGAAAAAGATGCATCCGCAGACGTTCCCGGTGAAGTCAAAGACGTAAAGGTGGACTTGCCAGCCGACTTGTAGCCGATGAGCCATGATTTTGATTTCGTATCGTAATATTCAGAGTAGGTCAGGCTGCTGACTTGTTTCTCCCATCTGACTTTCGATCCGGAGCGAACGATCGATGCATCCGGGATGGGCGTTAACTCCTTCTTCGATCCGTCCGAAGACATCTCATAGGTTCTGGTGATAACATATACGTTACCGTTTTTTTCATAGGGCGTCCCGACTGGCGGTTTCTTTTCCGAGTTGGAGACGATCTTGACGATGAAGCTGTTGTAGGCGGGAATTTGAAGGTAAGCAGCGTTTCCAAATTCAAGCAAATCGTGGGCCGCGTTGCTCACCTTGGCTAATAACTTGTTGGAGGGGAGGGAGTACACTTCCACGCCGTTCGTCCCCTCGTGACGATAGGTGTCAGGAAATACGGCGTACGTTCCCGAATGAGGAAACACCGATATTCTCCCGTACCGCCGATTTTCTCCCTGCAATTGCTTAACGATCTTCATCGTGCGTGTGGACAAATCCAACTCATAGAAACGGGTAACGTATTGGCTTGTTTTCGATTTGATCGTGAAATTATCGTTCCAGTAGACTTTGGACCCGACTTGGGCATACTGGCCGGAACCGGTCCATCCGGGGTTCATATCGAGCGAGCTGTTGGCGGGCTTGGAAACGGCTAATTGCGGAAAAGATATTTTTTCCTTCTTGTTCGCATACCCGTTACCGTAGTCCGTAGTCGTCAACAGGGCGTAAGGAATGGCGCTGCCGTCTTCCGACTGTATGTCATAATCAAAAAAGATATTCGTAAGGATCGATGTGCTTCCTTCCGCAGACGTCCATGAGAAGGAGGAGGCAAGCAAAAGCAGGGCTACGATGCCGACGGACAGACTGCGTGCGAGAATTTTCATCTAGTTGACTTCCACCTTAGTTAAGTATTTGTCGTTACGATTATTGGAAACATTATACTTTATAAAGATAATTCATGTCGCTAAATAATTATTAAATATTGTCTATATAAGTACGGCGTTGATTATGCGTAGAATAACGTTCTTGTTACGTAAAGTTGTTGACTTGTTTATCGGGGCCGGAGTTTGCAATACCGCTATGGTGGGGCGTCCCGGCTCTTTTTCTGTCTGTACTGGGCATCACGATGATACGAGCGATGACCCGTTATAAAAATACCTTCAGAGACGCTGAGCCATTTGGCGATGTATTCAATGATTAAATACTGTTATGCCTTGCTCGGTTTCTCTTCATCCCCAACAGCTATCGGGTTATCTTGCCAAGTAATCCAATCGCTCCAGCCCCCCGCGTACAACTTCACGCGGGTATACCCTGAGCCGCAGTATACGACAATCTCGTCCAACGAAAAAGTGAAGCCGCCAAAATCTTCGCGAAGCTGTTCCGGCGACATCCAACCTCCATCCTCGTTGAGGCCGTCTTTCCAGAAGAAGTTGAATGCGCCCGGATTATGTTCGGCCCCGCGCTATAGCGGCTCCATCTCGACGAGCATATTTCCTCCGTCTAGCACGAACACGTTCGTATGGCCAAGTACCAAAGCGTCCCCCACCAGTGGCTGGGTCAAGCCGAACGGAACGCCAACAAAAGGCCAAGTGAAGCAAGGTAGCACCCGAAGGGTCGATGGGCTGGAGTGTGGACGAATTTGGGCTTATTTGCAAGTTGTTGAATTGTTGTTGGCACACAATATTTCAAAAATAAGATTACCGGAAAAACATGGTGTACGAAGGCGAGTCACCGGCAAATAAGTTCACTTATCTAGAAAGAGCGACGTTTCCTATGCGGAAACGTCGCTCTTTCCATTATTGCTGACTGGCCAAATACTGATCAAGCTGCTCAAATGTACCGTCGAATCCTTGTTTGACCATCGGCTTCATGGCTTCGAATGCTGCCATTTCCTCTTCAGATGCATTCACCGGACCGCCGCTGAATGTTACTGTAGTCTTTCCATCTTCTTCTGCGAAAGTTAGGATGTTGATAATCTCAAGAGGCCAGTTCGGGTTAAAAGGAGCCCGAACTATATTCCCTTCTTCGTCACTAAACGATTGAATGAAAACAAGCTTTTCTGGCGCGTTCACTTCTAGATAAACAAATTTTCCCCATATACTCATCCCATCAGGGGATTTCTGGCAGCCAAGGAACCCCCCTCCCGGACGAGCATCCATTTTATGAATTTCGAGCGTGAACCCCTTTGGTCCCCACCATTTACAAAAATGTTCCGCCTCCGTCCACACCTTGAATACGAGTTCACGCGGGGCGTTAAATTCACGAGTGAGCAGCACTTCATGGTTTTCCATCTGATTATAACTCACATCTATTCCTCCTGGTTTCTTTGGTTTTGAAGTTTAGTTAGATACTCATCTAACTGATCAAATTGATTTTCCCACAAACTTCGAAACGTGCTAAGCCAGTTATTCATCTCCTGAAGAGGCTGGGATCTAAGCTTGTAAAACCGACGATTTGCAACCGGATGCACATCAACGATTTTTGCTTCGTTAAGTACTTTTAAGTGTTTTGATGCTTGTGGCTGCCGGATTTGAAGCTTATTCGTAATTTCCCCTACGGTAAGTGGACCGTTGCGTAGTAGCTCCACAATCCGCAAGCGAGTGGGGTCTGCTAAAGCACCGAGCGTTTCCGGTTCCATTAGAGCGTTTGAGTGGCCTGAGCGAGTAGCGAGGAAAGCACGGTGTAGTCTGGGGAAACTCCCTCTTTAATTTTGATCCATTTTCGTTCCGGCGGTCCTTCAAAGCCCTTCGGAAATTCCATCCCAGTTGTGTTCATGATCATAAAGGCTATCGCATCCTTCGAAGGAGAAATCACCGCGGCATAGTGGCCGTTTTTCAGAAAATGGGGCTTCTTGTATTGAATTCGTTCTTCCACCGATGGAATGGTTTGGTGAACCATCTCTCTCAGTTGCTTAGAAAGCTCAATTTGCCAAACTGCTCCCAAGTTCTCGATAAAGGCGGTAACCTCTTCGTTAATCACTCCCTGATCAACTCCTTTCCTCAAATTTCATTCACAAGCCGAACATACCATATTGGGAATATTCCTGTAAAGGAATTTTATAAAATTTTCTACTCGCTACAGCGGAGCGATTCATATGTCAAATGCTACAGCACCACGCGAACGACTAACTTCTGCTGTGGTTACTTTGCGCCACCATAAGAACCACTATCGCTACCTGTAACGATGGCTGGTCGAACACCATCCGACGCTCAAGCTGTACGAATTGACTGCGGACCACATTCGCCAGTACGTCCAACACATGCTAAGCGAACTCACTCTGTACGAATACCACTCAACACTGCAAGACCATAACACCGCCAAAGGCTTGTCTCCCGCAACCTCTTACGCTCAAGAGTGTTGGAATGTAAGACTGCGTAAGCACCTTGAAGCTAAGCGTTTCGCTTTTGACCCTACCGGGGTTGTGGCCGAATCACTCTTTGACTACTCATTCAACAATCACCTGACCCGACCGCCCAACTGTGGCTAACTCCAGGGTTCTTGCAACTGCTTTCTCCAACTTCTTGTTTGCAAGCGGTTGACAGAAAAGCCCAAAGAGGGCCGCAACAGGTCACCAATCAGCAACCTGTCACAGCCCTCCAGCCCGCGTCCGCCGCGGCCTCTCGGCTCTTACTCTTCCCCTGTCGCCACCGGGTTCCCCTCATACGAGATGCAATCGCTCCAGTTTCTTATCCCCCCACGAACCCCTATATTCAGTGGGTTCCAAACCAAAAGGTAGGGGTTCGGAGCAACGCGGCTGGAATGCCTTGGAAGATATCCCAACGCCCATGTTGAGCCGTTACCCTTGGCTACGCTTAGGAGCACTTAGGGAGCGAGAAGCCCGTAACCGACAGGGCTTGTGCAACAGTGGGGTCAAAGCCAAGGCAAAGTAACCCAAGGTAATCGAGTGAGGTGAAAGGAACGCCTAGAAAGGTATGGGAAGTAAGGTAGCACCCGAAAGGTGTGGAGGGAGGTTAGGGCAGGCTGCAACGCTATTGTTTGCAGCCTGTTGACGGTTGTTTGCATACCCTCAAAGCTATGTTTTATATTTTTAGCGCCTTCAACGTATCAGCTTCTAGCGCCATTTCCATTTGAACCTTAATAATCTTCTCAAGCTGAGTAACCCTATCTTGAAGATTTTTGTTTAGGTGATCGTTCTCTAACTGAGCAACTAATGAAATGTACTTGGGTACTTCCCATACACTTCGTAAAGCAGTGCCTAAGCAGTAGCCATATCTAGCTTGTCTTTCGTCGCCCTTCCATCCCATATCCTTTAATCCTGCAATGTAGGCGTTAAATAAAGAAGCTTGACAAGCTTTATAAAGATCAGGAGGGATAATACCAAGGCTCATATTCACTCCAAACATCTTGGCAAGATCCTCCCCAACACCTGATATGCTCATGAATTGCCAGTCTATCAAAACTAATCGATCAATCTTTAAATCATTTTTAACTATCAGCATATTCATTTGACTCAAATCTTGATGTGCTAGCACACGTGGCAAGTTACCGAGAGATGATAAGTTGTTTTCGATCTGTTCATTGAAACCTTGAAACCATGCCCAAATACGAGACTCAATGTCCCTATGTAAATGATTTATGTAGTCTTCTGGATTAGGTGCATACATTTGACATGCTGTTGTCCATGACTTTAACCAGCCTTTGCATATCCATTTCTGATTAGGTATTTCTTTTCCCATAAGATACGCCCCATTAAAACGACCTAACTGACGAGCGATAAAGTCAAACTGTTCCTGTGAGTTCGCATACTGCCCTTTGACATGCTCCATCCATAACCATATGGTACCGTCCTGCTGTTCTTCAACAAGATAACCCTTTGCAGCTTGAACTGCATCAGGAAGATCATCTAAGAGCTTTGAACCAAAAACGAGTGCTTCTCGGCGCCAGTAGTTATGATGTTGAGGATCCTCTGTCTCAGTACTATCGGATTTAATAACTTTTAAAATGATGGACCACGGCAACTGCTCATTCTTAATTCTTATAGTACCATGCAGATGAAAGATACCCGACGTTGTAAAATTTGGTGTCTTATACCCTAGATCGTCACATGTAATTGTTACGAGTTCTATTGCAATTTTACCAAATATATTCTGAAAACAAGCATAGAGTTGATTCTCTTTGTTCTCTATTGATAACCTGGTATTATTCTGAATTAAAAGCTTCATTACCATAGAACCGCCCCTTAATTAAAAAATCAATTAATTCATTATTCTTACCGTCCGCGTGTTCGCGACAATCACCTAAACCATCGGTCTATACCTTGTCCGCTTGGATTTCCAGATTTTATAATTATTATATATGAACTTGTTCGTTCGTTGCTGCCATAGCCTTGGTGGCCTTTTTGCACCCATTTTGAGAGGAGCGATTCATATGACACTATCGACAGCAACACGCGAACGGCTGCTTGGCGCATAAGGCGTTAATGATTAACGCCTTAACATGCGTACCCGGGGATTGCTTCCATTGTGCCTGATCCCAGGGCAGTATTTGATTAAGAATGCGCTCGATCCCGAACTCATCGCATAGCGCTGAGAGAAGTTGGCTTGCGCCTGCGTGGACTGGAACAATAGATTCGCTATTCATTGCGAACGCCTCCGTGACGATTTTCCCTTTTCTTTCGTCTTGAAGGTGTCGTTTCCCTGCTCCAACTGGTAATATTTAAATACTAATTCCCATTTTATTCATGCGGAATGTGGGTTGAAACTGTTTTCCTTGACCGTTTGTTTGCAAATTGTTGAACGGAAAGCCCAAAGAGGGCTGCACAGGTCACTTGCTCATAACCTGTCGCAGCCCTCCAACCCGCGTCCGACGCGACTTCTCGGCTCTTATTCTTCCCCCGTCGCAACCGGATTCCCCTCATACGAGATCCAATCACTCCAACTCCCCGCATAAAGCTTCACCCGAGTGAAACCCGCTTCCTGCAGGGCGATGACGTTCGGCGTGGCCGTGACGCCGGAGCCGCAATAGACGACGATCTCGTCGTCCGGGGACAAGTCGGCGAAGCGCTCGCGCTGCTCATCGGCGCTTTTCCATGTACCGTCGGCACGACGGCCTTCCGCCCAGAACCGATTCTTCGCGCCGGGAATATGGCCCGCGACCGGATCGATCGGCTCCACCTCGCCGCGATAACGGGGAGTCTCGCGCGAATCGATCAGAACAAAGCCTTCCGCTCCCAGAGATTCGCGAACCTCATCCGCTTCAATGAGCATGTTGTGCTGCACAGTCGCCAGGAACGGCGCTGGAATGATGATCTTCTGCTCCGCGGATACCGGACAGCCGGCGTTCTTCCATGCCGAGAAGCCGCCTTCCATGACGGATACGTTCGTATGGCCCAGGTAGCGAAGGAGCCACCACAGACGCGAGGCCATCGCGCCGCCTTGGTCGTCATAAGCGACGACCCGCGATTCATTGCCGATGCCCGCTTTGCCGAACCGCGCGGCCAGCTCTGCCGCATCCGGCAGCGGATGGCGTCCGCCATGCTCGTCGATAGGTCCCGACAAATCCTTCTCCAGGTCCAGGTAGATGGCTCCCGGAATATGGCCCTCCTCATAGGCTCTCCTGCCGCTCTCCGGCTGACCGAGCTGAAAGCGGCAATCCACGATGACGATATCCGATTCATACAGACGAGCAAGCACCCATTTGACGGGAACGATATTTTGCATGTTCAACAACTGCCTTCCATTCAAGATTCAGTTCATCCAGGTACCGCGGACAAGCGCGCGCGCTCCAAGGCCTTCGCCGACAAGAGCGCCCAGCAGATGACCGCAAGCAGGAGCACCGCGAAGCCGGCGAACAGCCACCGCGTCGCCTCTGTTCCGTTCATATCCAGGAACCAGCCCGTCAGCCTTGGCATGAGTGCGCCGCCAATGCCTCCGAAGGCCATCAGCAGGCTGGTCGTCCCCTCGGTCATGCCCGGAACCGACCGGTTAGCGAACACCAGCGCGATCGCGAACATGCCGGACATCCCCAAGCCCGCCAGAGCCGCCAGCACGAAGGTCGCCCAGGTGCTTTGCAGACCGCCCATAAGAATGAACATAACGGCCACGACGATGCAGGTCACCAGCAGATAGACCCCGCCGCCCCAGCGATCCGCAGCCTGCCCCGAGATCATCCGGCCGAGCGTGATCGCTCCCCAGAACAGGCTTAACGATAAGGACGCCGCCGACTCCGACAGCCCGTTCTGCTTAACGAGCAGCGACGGCAAATAATGCACGAAGCTCATTTCCAGACCTACATATACCGCAAAAAACAGCGCGCAAGCCGCCAGCACGAGCATGGACAAGCCTCGGTGCGGCAGAGCCGACAAGCCCGACTGTGCGCGAATTGTACTCTCCGGCGGACGATTCAGAATCGTCGGCCAGAAGAAGAACCAGGACGCTACAGCCACTAAGGCCAGCCCTCCGACCACGGCGAAGGCGGCATCCCAATGTCCGCTTGAGATCAACACCGCCCCGGCAAAAGGCATGAACAACGCGCCGACCCCGAAGAAAACCTCGACCTTGCTCATCGCCACGTTCGCGTTCCCCATCGCGGAACCGATGATGAACGCTCCGACGAGCGCCTCTGTCGTTCCGAACCCGTATCCCGCGAAGGGGGCCACGATCAGCATCGTGTCCCACGACGGCTGGAGCGTATAGATCGTTTGCGTAACGACCATCATGCCGAGCGCGCCCAACACCATCGCTTTCTTGCCGATCCGCCCGATCAGCCACGGAGCCAGCGTAATCCCCAGCAGCCCTCCGAGAAACTGATTCATGACCAACTGGCCGCCCTGGCCGTAATTGATTCCATAAGCTTCAACCATCGGCTGCATGACTGTTCCTACCACCAATTGCCCGATGCCTACAACCAAGTAAGCAATACAACTTAACACAATAAGCCTGCGCATGCTGCGATACTCCTCTTTTCTACATTCGACCTTCCTATCATACCACGATCTCTGCCGGAAGGGCTCCGAAGACTCCAACTCTATCATTCTATATAATAGAACTAACTGAACCCCATGTCTGCAAGTTAAGGAGGGAGAACGACCTTGCCAAATAACCATATGCCCGAGCTCGCTCTGGAGCCGATGACAGCGCTGGACGGACAAATGATCTGCGAGTGGCGCTACCCCGAGCCCTACCACCTCTTCCGATGGCCGTCCTGGGAGGAGATGATCCGGCACGGAAAAGAATTCGGCGACCCGGACATCCGTTCCCGGCAATATTTGTCGGTTCGAAATCGGGAAACCGACGAGCTCGTCGGTTACGTCCAGCTGTTCGCCATGGATCGCGTCACCCGCATCGGCATGGGGCTGCGGCCCGATTGCTGCGACCGGGGCTGGGGAACGAAGCTGGCCCGAATCGTCGTACAGGAAGCGCTTCGGCGTCATCCTCGGGCGGAGGTCGATCTGGAGGTCGAGAAATGGAACCTGCGAGCCATCCGAACTTACGAAAAGGCCGGCTTCGTCGCGACCGACCAATACGATCGCCGGGCGGCGCACGGGATCGTAAGCGTATTGTGCATGGTGTGGCATAACCAGCCGGACCCTCTCATACAACTATAGGGAACAACCAAGAATGAGTTTGCACCTGTCAGACAGTTTGGACCAGAACAGGGTGGAATACCCCCATTAAGGAGGCTGCAACTGAATGAAGGCGCTAAACGTCATCAGCTTGATTCTCATTATCCTGGGAGGGTTGAACTGGCTATCCGTCGGCTTGTTCGAGTACGACGTAGTCAGCGAAATCTTCGGCGGCGCGGATGAGGTCGGCTCCAAAATCGTGTACATCATCGTCGGTGTAGCGGCGTTGTACGCGTTGGCCCTCCTTCCGAAGATCGCCAAGGACGACTAGAGAGAGCTCCCTCGTCAGCTACGGGATTGGATCTGGGCGGCTGCGCCCGGTCGATCTCGTAGTTTTTTCTATTTTACAGCCGGTTATACGCCTCTGCCGACCTCACATCCAGCGCCGTCAATCCTCCGGAATGCCAGGTCGTCAATCGCAGCGTCACCCTCCTGTAATCGATCGAGATCAGGGGATGGTGATTGTGCTCCTCCGCAATAGCGGCTACCTCGTTCACGAAAGCGACCGCTTCCATGAAGGAAGGGAACATTCGCGTTCGAACGAGCCACTTGCCCTCCTCCTCCGTCTTCCACCCTTCCAGGCGCCTCATCGCTTCCCTGATTTCCTTCTCCGTTAAAAGTGCAAACCGGATCATTACGGCATTCTCCTTCCTCATCAGCTTGTCTTCCCTGGCCGATCGATCGGCGCGGCAGCCTCATTCGCAAATCAACCGCGACGAATTTATGAAAAAAGGGGCTTATCTCTAAAGCTTTCGCCTCCTTCTGTCGATAAACCTAGTATCGTGTCGGTTGTAAAGATAATCTCCTTCGCGTACATAATCATTCTTCCATATGCCGGGGTGTACGATGAAAAATTCAACGATTATTGGCTTGATTCTGGGTTTTATAGCGCTGATTGTAGGGATGCTGCTCAAGGGCGCGCCCCTGATAAGTCTGGTTAACAACGCAGCGGCTTACGTCATCATTATCGTCGGAACCTGCGCATCTGTGTTCATGGCATTTCCCATGTCGGATCTGGCGAAGGTGCCTAAGCTGTTCAAGCTTATCTTCGCCGAGCCACAGCTGATCTCGCGGCAACGGCTGATCGGCATGTTCATGGAATGGGCGACGATTACTCGCCGCGAAGGCTTGCTCGCTCTGGAGGCTCGCGTCGACGAGATCGAGGACTCCTTCCTGAAAACCGGAATGCGGATGATCATCGACGGGAATGACCAGGAATTCGTGCGCGACGTCCTTCTGGAGGACATCTCCGCTACCGAAGATCGCCACCGCGCCGGCGCATTGATCTTCTCTCAAGCCGGGATGTACGCGCCGACCCTCGGGGTATTGGGCGCGGTTGTCGGTCTCGTAGCGGCGCTTGGCAACCTGGCCGAGATGGAGAAGCTCGCTCACGCCGTTGCGGCTGCCTTTATCGCGACGCTGCTCGGGATATTCACCGGTTACGTGCTCTGGCACCCGATATCCAACAAGCTTAAGCGCCTCTCGAAGCGCGAGATCGACCTGAAGCTAATGATGGTCGAAGGACTGCTCTCGATTCAATCCGGCGTATCTACGATTGCCATTCAGCAGAAGCTGCTTGTATTCCTGACTCCTACGGAAAGGTTGGCTTTCGCGGAGAAGGAGGAGGCGCAAAGTGAGCAAAAAACGGCATGAGCACCATGAGGAGCATGCGGATGAGTCGTGGCTCCTGCCCTATTCCGACTTAATGACGCTGCTGCTGGCCCTCTTTATCGTCCTGTACGCGGCCAGCGCAGTGAATACGTCCAAGTTCGAAGAGATGAGCCGAGCGTTCAAGTCGGCCTTCAACTCCGGGCTCGGCATTCTCGATCGCGGCGGAATAACCGAAGACAGCGAGCTCAAGCGCCGGACGACGGAAGACGAGCAGCGCATGGACGACGGCAAGAAGAGCAAGTCCCGCGAAACGTTGAAGCAAGAGGAGCAGCAGAATCTGGAGAAGCTGAAGCAGGACCTGGATAAGTATATCCAGAAGAACGGCCTCTCGACGCAGCTGGAGACGCAGCTTAACCAATCACAGCTCTTGATTACGATCCGGGATAATGCGCTGTTCCCTTCGGGAAGCGCGACGATCAAGCCCGAAGCCCAGAAGCTGGGAACCGCAATCGGCAACATGCTTCAGCAGTACCCGGGTTACGAGATTCTCGTAGCCGGACATACCGACGATCAACCGATCAATACGTTCGAATTCGCGTCCAACTGGGAGCTGAGCTCCAAGCGAGCCATCAACTTCGTGAAGGTGCTGTTGGAGAATCCGGCATTAGATGAGAAACGCTTCAGCGCCATTGGCTACAGAGAGTTCAGACCGCTGGAGAGCAACGCGACCGAAGCGGGCCGCTCCGTCAATCGCCGGGTTGAGGTATCGATCCTTCGTAACTATGCCGAGCCTGCCGACGGCAGCAATGAGATCACGTTAAACGCCATCGCCAACGAAGGTAAAACACCATAATCTCCGAGGGAACGTCAGGCGGACAAGCCGCCTTGACGTTCCTTTTTTGACGCAACAAGACAGCCGGATGGGCCTTCACATCCAATGAATGCCTGGAGGGCTGTTGTCATTCGCCGTCCGTATCATCGCCGCGGCTACGGCCTCGCCCTGAACGGCCCTGTACTTTCGCCAGGAGCCGATGAGCAGGGGATTTAAGGTTTTCATCGCCACTCCCCAGAAGCGTTCTCCCCTCCGGTGCTCCGAGCGTTGCCCGAGAAGCAGCGAGGGACGGAAAATATGCAGCTTGGGAAGTCCCAGAGCGGCCAAATCCCGCTCCACCTCACCCTTGACCCGACTGTAGAAGATGGACGACGAGGGCGAAGCTCCCGGGGCTGAGATGAGCAGGAACTGTGCCGCGCCGGTCTCGGCCGCTTGTCGGCCAAGCACAAGCGGATATTCGTAATCGACCATTCGGAAGGCTTCCTGAGAGCCTGCTTGCTTCCTCGTGGTGCCCAGCGCACAGAACCAGTCGTCTGCCTGCAGATTCGGCAGCGCCGTTGCCAGCGTATCCAGCGTAACTCGCACTTCCCTGAGCTTGGGGTGATTCATGGCAAGCGGCTTGCGCGTGAGCGCGATCACCTGATCATATCTGGAGTCCTCCAGCAGCAAGCGAAGCAGCTGGGAGCCGACAAGGCCCGTCGCGCCGGCGACGATCGCCCTTTTCGCTGCGATTCCCATAATCCATCCTTCTTTCTAAGCAAAACGTCTTCTGCGCCCTCAGACAGCCGGGGACTTAAGCGTGAAACCTATGAAGTCTGTATCGTTAAGAAGACGTTTTGTTTTCTTCTATTGTACCAGCGGATGGACGTTTTTCCCATTGTCTCAGCAGCGCGCCCAGCTCTGCCCACGTCACCTTGCGATCGGGATGGGGAGCCGGCACAGGCAGCAGAAGGCGCTCCTGCAGCCAAGCTAACTGCTCGTTGGTCAGCGCAGACCAATCGATGGCTCCCGCCCTTCGCTCGGGAGCCGAAGCGACCGGGATTGTCTCTTGGCGATAGGACGGCCTGGCGGCAATCTCGCCCTGGCCCTTCCACTCCAGCATCCCGCGCCACATGGCTACAATGTATTGCCCGTAGCGTGTATGTCCCGGATGCGACCATTTGCCGTTCAGGTCTTCCCAGCACGGAGCCGCCCCCTGCCATCCGGCTTGTTCGATATAGGCCAGATGACGATCGAGCGCGCCTGAGGAGATCCCTTTCACCAAAGGCAGAGACATCGCGAACGCATATAGCATTTGCATTCGTTTCTCGATCGCCGCCTCGTCCTCCCAGCGGTCCCGCTCCATCGGCGCCCAGTCCGGACCGGCGGATTCCGACGTCCAGAATCGGGTGTCATACGCAGCCTGACAGTACGCCACATCGCCGCGAATGCCGTAGCGTTGTCCCAGCCGCAGATAGGCCTCCGCAATCTTCGGCGCCCGGGGATTTCTTCTGCTCGCATAAGCGTGCAGTCGATCAGCATTGCAGCTGGCCTCGCCCATCAGGGAAAGCTTCCCTGTCGGCTCCAGCTCAGGGTGACTTCGAAAAACGGCATGGACCGGTTCCATCGTGTGCGCCCCTTCCGAATCAAACGAGAGTCTGTCCTAAGGACCTGCACTAGTCTATTCACGAGGACGCGGGATTTGAACTTATTTACCAACCTGATACAATTATATTCAGTTGTACACATCGTTATAAACACAAATTGTGCATAAATCTGTGGGTAACCCCCTAGTTATCCACAGATTTATGCACAGCATGTTAACATCGAATACACGTTCGCTGAGTAAGAGGTGGAGTTATGCACTTGGAAGAAGATGAACTTTGGATGCAAGAGGCGATTCGCCAAGCCCGCCTAGCCGAAGCTTTGGGCGAGGTTCCGATCGGCGCAGTAATTGTCAAAGACGGCGTAATCGTCGGGGCGGGCTATAACTTAAGGGAACGGGACAAGGACCCTACCGCCCATGCGGAGATGATCGCGATTAAGCAAGCTAGCGAGCAGCTCCACGCTTGGCGGCTGCTGGGCTGCACCTTATATGTCACGCTGGAGCCTTGCCCGATGTGCGCGGGGGCGATCCTGCAGTCCCGGGTGGAACGCGTCGTGTATGGGGCCTCCGATCCGAAGGCCGGCTGCGTAGGAACCCTGATGGATCTGCTGCAAGATTCCCGCTTCAATCACGCCGCGCCTTGGTCAGCTGGAGTGCTTCGCGAAGAATGCTCGGCCTTGCTCACCGATTTTTTCCGCAGATTGAGAGGCCGCTAACAGAGCAATCGTTTCTTTCTGCACGTCCAACTCTTTTTTGCGCAGCAGCTGAAGCTGGACAATCAGGCGATCCGCTTCCTCGCTCACCGCGACGATCTCCGGATCGGTCAGATTTCCCAGATCGTCAGCCATCTCGCACAGTCGACGCTGCAGCAGCTGAAGACGTCCGATCAATTGAGTGGTCTCTAATTTTGTCATCTGACCGCTCCTTTCCTGTAGAGTAAGAGGAAGCCCGGAAGACGCTTAGGCTTCCTGCAATAGGATGATTGAACTACTCTCATTATAGGACAAATAAAAGCTCAGGGATGTAGAATGCTGTCGAGCAAAAATGGACATTTTCAAATTATTTTCCGACAAATAAGGGATTAAAGAACTAATCCAAAAGGCTTAAAAACTGACATTTCAGCCTGTGAGAGGAGCGTCGAAGGATGGAGTTGCGCCTGTTGCTCGTAGAGGACGACGATTCATTGCATCGGGGAATTCAATTCACGCTGCAGCAAGAGGGATTCCAGGTCGCAAGCGCGCGCAGCCTCGCCGAGGCCAGAACCGCGCTGCGAAGCGGCGAAACGCATCTGATGCTGCTGGATGTCCAGCTTCCCGACGGCAATGGCTTCGACTTCTGCGCAGAGGTGCGGAAGGAGCGCGATGTTCCGATTATTTTCCTCACGGCAAGCGATCAGGAATTCGACATTGTCCGCGGTCTTGACCTTGGAGGAGACGATTACATTACCAAGCCGTTTCGCCTTCGCGAGTTTCTGTCCCGGATTCATGCGGTGCTTCGACGGCGCGCTCCGCACCTGCGCGAAGACGATAGAAATCTGCTGTCGACCGGTCCCCTGACCTTGAACGTAAGCGAAATGCGTCTGGAGAAGAACGGGCAGGAGATCTCCCTTAGCGTCACGGAGTTTCGGCTGCTTGCTCTGCTCATGTCCCATCCCCGGGTCGTTCTGTCCAAGGACCGGATTCTTCAGCAGGTTTGGCCGGACGGCGCAGAGGTGCTGGATGACAATACGGTAGCGGTCAACGTTCGCCGACTGCGGGAGAAGGTCGAGGAGGATCCCCAGAACCCCCAATATCTCGTCACGGTCCGAGGAGCCGGCTACCGATGGAACGCTTAGAGAGCGGACGGGCCCGCCTTGCGCAGCATTGGCGCAATCCCGCTGTGCGGAATCTTGCTGTCATCCTCGGCATTCTGCTTATCCTGTGCATTGCCTTCGCAATCTGGTATAGCCGGTATTCCTCTGCGCAGCTCAAGCAGGAATGGCTGGACCGGGAGGCCGCCCGAGTCGGCCTGCTGGCTGCGGAGAACCCGGAATGGGCAGAGGAATGGATCGGCTTGCTAGCCCGTTCGACTTCGCCTTCTCCGGACGAGACGGAGAACGGCCACCGAATTCTGGAGCGCTATGGACTGGACACCGCGATTCGCTCCGGCTGGCTGCCGGTCATCGGCGATTACCGGAATCGTACGCTATGGAGTCTTATCCTTGGCGCATGCGGAATCCTCGTCCTGGCCGCCGCGCTAATCTACAGAGAGAGCAGCCGACAGCAGCGCACGATTCGCCGTCTGGCCGTCTCCATGGAGAATGCCGTCAAGCATAACAAGCCGATGGCGTACCGCTTGTATGAGGACGGAGACCTCGGCTTGCTCGCAAGCGGAGCCTTGGAGCTGTCCGTACGGCTGCGGGAAACGATTGAACAGCTGCATCGGGAGAAAGCCTTTCTGAAGGATACGGTAGCAGACATCTCCCATCAATTAAAGACGCCTCTGGCCTCCTTGATGATCTACGTGGATTTGCTTCAAGACCGTCGGCTCAACACGGATCATGCCGCCGAGTTTCTGGACAGATGTCGGCGCGAGCTGGACCGCATGGAGTGGCTAACCTTGACGCTGCTGAAGCTGGCTCGCCTGGAGGCCGATGCGCTGGAGATGAATATTAATGAGTCCCCGTTGCAGGCAACGGTGCAAGAAGCCGTATCCTCCGTAAGCCGATTAGCGGAAGATAAGGGCGTGCGGATCGTCGTGAATGCGGCACCTGCCTCGCTTGCCGTTCCCCATGATGCTCACTGGTTGGGGGAAGCGATCGCCAACCTGCTCAAGAATGCCATAGAGCACAGCCCCGCCGGTGGCGAGGTTGCCCTCGGGTGGGAGCAATCGAATGTGTTTACTCGTCTCCATGTTCAGGATCAAGGGCCGGGCATTCGCGCTCAGGACCTGCCGCATATATTCAAGAAGTTTTATCGCAGCTCCGATTCGGGCAGCGGAGTCGGCCTGGGCTTGCCGCTGGCCAAATCGATTGTCGAGAAGCACGGCGGCGTTCTGTCCGTAACCGACAACCCGGCAGGAGGTACGATCTTCCACCTCACCCTTCCGCTTCATCCATTCCCGTCCTCGCCGTCGAATCTTACAGAACTGTAAGCGGGCGCACCCCTGCCCTGTAAGGCGGCCGCGATATACTGGGTTCGTAGACGCAGGGAATGACGGGTTAAGCCCGTGCCTGCGAATTCAAGCCTCGGAGGATGAAAACGACTATGAAGGTCATTCAAGTTGACGGGTTAAGCAAGACCTATGGGAAGGGAACGACGCAGGTCGATGCGCTGAAGGACGTCTCCTTCAGCATTAATCAGGGAGAATTCGTCGCCGTCGTCGGGGCGAGCGGCTCCGGCAAGAGTACTTTGCTGCACATGCTCGGCGGCCTAGACAAGCCAAGCGACGGATATGTGCACATCGACGGCGAGAATCTATACGCTTTAAAGGAGAAGGATCGGGCCGTATTCCGTCGCCGGAAGATCGGGTTCATCTTCCAGGCCTATAACCTGATCCCGGTGCTGAACGTCGAGGAGAATATCCAGCTTCCCTTGCTGCTGGATCACCGCCAGCCCGACAGAGCTTATCTGAACGACCTGATTCACACGCTTGGCCTGCATGAGAGACGGAAGCACCTGCCCTCCGAGCTGTCCGGCGGTCAGCAGCAGCGAGTCGCCATCGGCCGGGCGCTCGCTTATCGCCCAGCGATCATTCTTGCCGACGAGCCCACGGGCAATCTCGACAGCGCCAACGGACGGGAAGTCATCGAGCTGCTGAAGCTGGCCGTGCGGCAATTCCATCAGACCGTGATCGTCATCACTCATGACATGAATGTCGCAGCGGAGGCGGACCGCGTCCTTAATCTTCAAGACGGAAGGCTTCTGAGCGACACGCAGAGTGTCGGGAGGGGCGTATGAGAAGCTACGGGGCGATGGCGGGGCGCTATCTGAAGCAGCAGCGTAAGCGGACGATTCTGACCGTTGTCGGAATCATTCTATCGGTTGCGCTGATCAGTGCGCTCGGCACGATGGGACAGACTTTAAAAGACAACATGATCCAGAACACCAAGTATGACGATGGCGCTTTTCACCTCGGATACAATAAGCCAACCCCAGAGCTTTACGAAATGCTGAGAAAAAATGTGCTGATCGACGAACTCGGCTACTACCGGAAGGGAGAGCAGACCGAACTTGGCGAATCGGTTGCGGTTAACGTGGGAGAAGCGGATGAAGAAGGCCTGAAGCTGCTTCCGATGCATCTCTCCGAAGGAAGATTACCGACAGCTCAGGATGAGCTCCTGCTGGAGCAGTGGATTCTCGACCGCCTCCCCGGCAGCCCCAAGCTGGGAGGTACGGCTGAACTCAAGGGACCGGACGGCTCCCTTAGAGAATATCGGATCGTAGGGATCCTGAAGAACGAGAAGAGCAGCCAGCTGAAGGGCGACTCCAGAGCGTTCGCTTTCGCCGATCCGAAGAGCGCCACGCTGGACGAGAAGGCTATACTGGTTCTGACCTTCAAGCCCGGCGTAGACATCAGCGCGCAGATCGATAGCTTCGGCAAGCTCGGCAATGGTCTATTCACGAACAATGTGCTGTTGGCCATGATCGGGGAATCCGGCGACTCCAGCTTGAATATGGCGCTGTCGATCATCTTCGGCACACTGATTGCTCTCGTCGTTCTTTCTACCATTGCCGTCATTTATAACGCCTTCCATATCGCGGTGCTGGAGCGCATTCGCCAATTCGGACTGCTCCGCACGCTCGGCGCCTCTCCAGCGCAGATTCGCAATCTGGTGCTTCGGGAAGCTACGGTGCTGTCCGCGATCGGCGTTCCGCTCGGCTTGCTCATCGGATGGTTCGGATTATGGTTCGCGCTATGGCTGATGACCAAAGCCGGGCTAAAGATTCTCATGATGGAAACCTTCGAGCTGACCTTCCATTGGTGGATTTTCGCCGGGAGCTTCGCAATCGGATTTCTCGCTGTGTATATGGCCGCATGGCTTCCTGCCCGCAAGGCTTCCTCCGTCTCTCCGGTCGATGCCGTCAAGGGCGCGGGAAGCATCGTGCGCGAATCCTACAGGCGCTTGCGATTCCCTTCCCTGCTTGCCCTGCTGGGCGTGGAGGGACGGATGGCCTCGAACAATATTCGCCGGAACAAAACCAAATTTCGCATTACGACCTTTTCGATCATCATTAGCATGATGCTGTTTATCGTCTTTCATTATTTTACCCAGCAGACCTTAACCTTGACGACCACGACGAACGAGGACGACCGCATAGCCTTTCAGTTGAGCCGTTATTCCTCTGGCGAGAAAGAAGGGAAGAAGCTGGCTCCGGAAGAACGGATTCCCGACGCGATGATTCAGGAAGTTGCAGCGCTGCCTGGCGTGGACAACGTATATGGCGTCTATGATACCCTCGGTCTTACCGTGCTTGTCCCGGATCAGAAATTCCAGACGAGCTTCGAGGACAAGACGGATATTCGCTACGCGAGCTCCAGTCTCGACGGAGAGAACGTACGCGAAGTCCCCTCGAAGCTGCAGCTCTATGATGAAGCCCGCTTTGCCGAGGCGGCAAGCTATGTAGAATCGGGCACGGCTTCTGTCGACAGGCTGAGCGAACCCGATTCGGTGCTGCTAATCCAGACCGTTAAGCCGCTGCAGACCGACGGGAAGAAAGCGATTATGCCGATCACCCGCTACAAGGTAGGAGACAAATTGATGATCGCGACAGATCCTCTAGCGGAGTCGGGAGACAAGCAGGTTCGCGAAGTCACGGTCGCGGGCATTCTGACGCAATCGCCGTTCGATGCGCCTTACGACGAGAACGCTCTGATTCTGATTGCGGCGAAGCCTGCCTTCTCCGGTCTTCTAAAGTCCTTATTCCGCCAATACTCTCCTGACGAATTCGATGCGGAGCGCTATGGACTGGAAGTCGCGCTTAAGGACGGAGCCGATGCACAGCCTGTGCGAGCCAAGCTGGAGGAGCTGTCTCGGAGCCATCCGGGCAGCACCCTGATCGACTTTGCCGAGAGACAGAAGGATGCGCGGGGCTTTAATGTACAGATGAGGATTTTCGTCTATGGCTTCCTGATCGTGATCGGTGTCATAGGAAGCTTGAATATTATCAATACCGTGCAGACGAATCTGCTGCTCAGGCGGAAGGAGATCGGGCTGCTTCAAGCAGTGGGAATGACCATGGGGCAGATTCGGAAGATGGCTTCCCTTGAGGGAATCTGGTTCGGCGTGATCGGGAGCTTCTGGGGTATCTGGCTAGGCGCTGCATTCAGCTACTTCCTCTACCTTCAGCTCTCCAACGTTCAGGGCTTCCCGTTCGAGTTTCCATGGGCAGCCGCCTTGCTTGCGTCCGGCGCTGCGCTGATCGTAGGCTTGATCTCGGTGCAGGGGCCGCTTCGGAAGATGGAAAAGGCCAATCTGCTGGAGGAGCTGCGAGAAGAAGCCTAAGGCTCCTTCCTATCCGCAATCGAAAAAGGGTGAACCCGTATCGCGCGCCGAGCTTCGGCCGCCGGGTTCACCCTTCTCTATCTTATACGCAAGCTGGCGGACTACGCTTTAGCCGGGCCGCAGGAATCGCGCACCACCAGCTCTGTAGGCACGATGGCCTCGGGAGGAGCCAGCTCCTTGTCCACGATCAGCCGATCCAGAAGCTCAATCGACTTGCGGCCGATGTGCTTCATATTCTGACGGACCGTCGTCAGCGCAGGCCTGACGAAGCTGGCCATCTCAATATCGTCAAAGCCGATGACGGAGATATCCTCCGGTACCGACAGACCCGCATCGCGGATCGCTTCCATCGCGCCGATCGCGCTCATATCGGAGCAGCAGACAACGGACGTCGGGCGATCGGACAAGGCCAGAAGCTTCTGCATCCCTTGATAGCCCATCTCGCGCGAGAAGTCCCCGGGTGCGACATAGTCCTCGCGATAGGTAATTCCCGCTTCCGCCAATCCTTTCCGGTAGCCGTCGAAACGGTGACGGGTGACATAAGAAGCTTTATCGCCGCTGAGAAAACCGATCTTCCGGTGGTTGAGCCCGATCAGATAACCAATGGCACGCTCGACGGCTTCCTCGTTGTCGGAGCTGATATAGCCGGCGCGGCCTTCCTTGACGTCCAGATCAATGAACAGCGTAGGAATGTTGGATTCGATCAGCTCCTCGAAGCTCATATCCTCATGCTGAAAGCCGAAGACAACCACGCCTTCCACGTTGCGGCTCTGGCAATGGCGAACGAAGCTGTACTCCTTATTGTCCCATGAGAACTGCGCCAGATAGATCAGGTCGTATCCGTTCTCCTTCAAGGCTTCTTCCATGCCGGAGAGGATCTCCGTGAAGAACGGATGAGACAGCCCTGTCGTCAGGAAGATCCCGATCGTCATCGACCGGCGACCGACCAATGACCGTGCGGCCGAGTTCGGCTGGAATTGCATCTCCTTCACGAACCTCAGCACTTTCTCCTTCGTTTTCTGGTTCACCGTCGTGTACCCATTCAGCACCTTGGACACCGTCGCTACCGATACCCCGGCTGCCTTGGCCACGTCCCGTATGTTGGTCGCCATCTCCGGCCCTCCGCTCAATAACGTCAAATTCCTTTTTAAATGTTACCATAATGTTATCGGTAGTTCTATTGTTTCGACTCGGCTTTATGTTATAATGGTATCCGTTGCGGCTCCGTAGCTCAGTGGATAGAGCGACGGTTTCCTAAACCGCAGGTCGGAGGTTCGAGTCCTCTCGGGGCCGCCATACTTATTACATTCAAAGAACCGCGCAGCCGCGCGGTTCTTCATTTTTATCCGGGGGCTAGGCCTTTCGCACGAACTCGGATTTCAATTTCATAGCCCCGAAGCCGTCGATTTTGCAATCGATATTATGATCCCCGCTCACCAACCGGATGTTCCTGACCTTGGTGCCGATTTTCAAGACGGAGGAGCTTCCTTTCACCTTCAGATCCTTAATGATCGTGACTGAATCGCCATCCTTCAACAGGTTTCCGTTGGCATCCTTCGCAAGCACCGCATCCTCGTCGTCGCCGGAAGCCTCCGAATCCAAGGACCATTCATGGGCGCATTCCGGACATACCAACAGGCTACCGTCCTCATACGTATACTCCGAGTTGCATTTCGGACAATTGGGCAAGCTCTCCATCCTAATCTATTCCTCCATCTCCGTTGTCTCTGGCTAATTATAGTAAACTCTACAATATTCATCAAACGTTACAGCGAAGTTACTCCTCCGAAGGCTTCTTCTGATCTTCCTCGTCGCGCAGACGCTCCTTGTACTCCGTCGGGCTGCAGCCGGTATATTCCTTGAATACCTTGGAGAAATAGTGCTGATCGCTGAAGGACAGGGCATCCGAGAGCTCCTTGATTTTCAGCTCGGGCTTGTCCTCCAACAGCCGCCGGGCTTCCTTGATCTTTAATTGCATGTAGTAATGCACGAAGGTTTGGTCGGAATGCCGCTTGATGATCCGGCTGATATACGAAGGGCTAACATGAAACTTTAACGCAAGATCGGTAATCGACAGATGGGAATACATGTTCATCTGCACATAATCGTCGATCTGCTGGAACAGCTCCTGGCTGCTCTTTTTGTTCTGGGCCTGCATCAGCTCGAAGCCCTCGCCCGCCCAGGCCAGCAGTTCTTCGCAGAAGGAGGCGTAGCTGGCACTGCTCATCAGCTTCCCTACTGCTTCAGCTTGCTTTAACCGGCTCCAGGGGTCATGATCGGACAGCTGCTCTCCGAACGTATCCGCCATCATCGCCAGAAAACGCTCCAGCTCCGCCACGCGGATGCTCTCTTGACGCCACCGATGCAATTGCTCCGACAGCTTCAGCAGAAACCGCTCCCTCTGCCGCTGGCGAATCATCTCCAGGAAGCTCCCCATGATCGCCTTCTTCTCGGCATCGTCGCTTTGCTCCTCTCCTGGCGTTCTGGGCAGAAGATTCGCGTCCAGCAGTATCGGCTCGTCGAGCGCAAGCCGTTCATCCAGCTGACGGGAGATTCTTCGGTACAGGTCGGGCAGCTCACCGGGCTCCAGCGGCTGCAGTTGGCCCCCGGCGGACACCTCCAGTCCTTCATCCGCCAGCCGTTGCCGGACAGCGTTCATCCAGTCCAGGAAGCTACCGAATTTCTCCCGAACGGAAGCGTGAACGAGAACAAGCGCTTGCAAGGGCGTCTGCGTGGGAAATACCCAGCTCGCATGCGGAGCGCAAACCTCCTCCAGGCAGTGCTGCAGCGTCTCGGTCTTCCAATTTCCCGTCCCCGGGGTGAAGGGCTGCATACGCAAGATAAGCGGACAGTGCGCCTGCTCGCGAAACTCCGTGCCCAGCTTGACTCCCGAGCGATATTGGGCGTCCAGAATTTCCTTGAGCATATCGGTGTCGCTGACCTGACTTTCGTTGAGCTGGCCGATCAGCCGCTCCATGACGTCCATAAGCTGGTGGCGCTCCACAGGCTTCAGCAAGTAGTCGAACACCTGCAGATTTAACGCCTTTCGCGTATATTCGAAGTCGTTGTAGCCGCTGATGAGCACCACTTTAAGCTGGGGATGAAGACGCTTGGCTTCCTCGATCAGCGTCAGCCCGTCCATCTTCGGCATACGAATGTCCGTCAGCATAATATCCACAGGCTGGCTCCGAAGACACTCCAGAGCCTCTTCGCCGTTAGAAGCGGTGGCTACGACCGATATGGGCAATTCCGTCGATTGCAGCAAAGCCTTGATATTGCGGAGGATCGGCTTGCTATCCTCGGCGATTAGCGCAGTGAACAAGAGCGATTCCCCCCATCAATAGAAGTCTTTCGTGAGCGAGCCAATGATCTGGATGGTGGCGCCTTTTTCTTCTCCGGAATTGTTATATACGTTAAAGAACAGCCGGTTCTTGTACATCAGCTTGAGCCGATTAACCGTATTGACGATGCCCATATTGCCGATGCCGGAAGTCCGGGGCGGTTCCTGCGCTCCCGAATCGGATGCATAGATGTTATCCAGAATGTCCTTAATCTTATCCTCGTGGAATCCCTCGCCGTTATCGCTGATCTCAATGGCCCAGATGCCCGTGTACAGCCTGACCCGAATCTGAATCCGCCAAGGCGGATCGGTGTTCTCGAAGGCGTGCTCGATACAGTTTTCCACGAAAGGCTGAATAACCAGACGAGGCAGCTCGATGGCCGATACGGAAGGGTCCGCTTCGATCTCCCACTCCAGGTCGCTCTCGTAATTTTGCTGAACGAGCGATAAATAATGCTTCGTATGCTCCAGCTCGTCCATTACCGTCACGTGCTCGTAGGGAGAAGATACGATGTAACGAAGGCTGTCCGAAAGCTGCTTGCACATGGACGATACGACATCGCTCTTGCCCTCCTGGGAGGCGATGCTGATCAGATAAAGCACATTGTGTATAAAATGCGGAGCGATCTGCGCCTGGAGCGCCGAGTTTCTCGCCTTTACCTCTTCATGCAGCGCAAGCTTCTCCCTCTCAATGGAGAGCTGCAGACGCTCCATGAGCTCCTGGAAGGCTTCGTTCAGCTGGATCAGCTCGTTGTTATGCGGGCGGCTATCCATCCTGACGTTCAGGTTGCTGTAGTTGATCCGCAAAATCTGACTGCGAAGCCTGCGGATAGGCAGCAGCAGATTTTTGGCGGAGAGGTAAATGTATACGAACGAAAACAGCAGCAGCGCGGAAATCAGCAGCACAGAGATCTTCTGAACCGAATTGACCGGTCCCAATACGGACTTGCTCGGCGTCACCACGTAACTGGTCCATCCCGTATAGTCGGAATGATAGTAGGCAATGTAGTTATCGGAATCGATGTACATGCCGCTTCCTTCGACAGGCCTGGACAGCTCGATTGAGGGGCTATCCGCCTCGTCTTGGCGGGAAGTTGCGATGATGAGACCGTACTGATCCATTATAATGACTTCCTCATCGGTGGACACCTCAGTCGGCATCTGCAGGTAAGCCGGATTCAGCTCAATCGACATATAGCCGAACAGCTCTCCGTTCACATCCATAATGGCGCGAATGAATGACACGTCTCCCGAAAGCTCCTTAGTGAGAACATAGCTGCTTCGGCTCCAGGGCTCGGTATACCGAGTGTCCTTCAGGAGCGGTTCAAGAGAAGGGGCGAAGCTTTCATAGTCCGTATAGGACGCAATCGCCTTGCCGCGCGTATCGTAGATGACCATATCCCGAATGTTCAGACTGGGACCGATCGCCTGAAACATGATTTCCTTAAGCTTGCGGCTTCGGGTTAAGCCTTCTATTGTAGCAGACGGCCGATACTGGTCCGACATTGAAATAAAAATATCCTTATTGGATAAAATACGCTGAGTCAATTGGCTCTGGCTATTGATGTAAATATCAAGCTGGCTGCTGATCTTGACGGCCATAGCCTGCTTCTCGCTCTCCGTCTTTTCCTTAAGCGGATGGATGACAAACCAGTTCACGTAGACGAGAAAGCAGCCCAACACGAACACGAGCAGCAAAATAAAAGTCAGTAGAAACTTCGTCTGCAAGCTAGCCTGAAATTTGCCGCCGCGAAGCTTGGATCTCAAAGCTGACAACAACGGAGGTCCCCCCAGCACAAGTTGATGCTCCTAATGTACCATTCGCATCCGTGTATGGACAAGCGCAGCCGGTTCAGAATATTACACAACAAAGGTAAATGGCAAACATGTACCCTCGTAAGCGCACCGTCTATAATCGAACTTGTATCCGCATTTGCAACAACACTATCTATACAGGGGGACTTCAATTGAATTACAGAATGCAAACGATTGCAAAAGGCGCAATCGCCGCCCTGCTCGCAGTATCGCTTGCGGCTTGCAGCTCGGCCAAAACCAACTCGGAAAGCAGCGCTTCCGGCGGAAGCAGCCCGAGCAACAACTCCGGCGGCGGCAAGGTCACTATCGAATTGGCCATCTCCAAGAGCTCTCAGGATTCCGCATTTGTCGCTCAAGACCTGCTGAAGGAATTTGAAGAGAAGACGAATATCCGCGTCAATCTGCAGCTGCTGCCGGCAGAGCAGACGACGACTGTCCTGCAAACGAAGCTGGCCGTCAACGAAACTCCGGACTTGATTCAATACAATCTGGCAAGCGCAGTAACCGACCTTAACCTGGAGCGCAATTTCGAAATTCTCGACAACGAGCCTTGGGTAAGCCGTCTGTTGAACAAGAACGTCCTGTCTGCCTACGGACACGTCTACAGCTTCCACGTAAGCCAAGATACGGGAATGCAAGGCGTTGTATACAACAAGGATATGTTTAAGGATCTGGGCCTGGCCATTCCGAACAACTTCGAAGAATTCCTGGCAGTCTGCGAGAAGATCAAAGCGGCTGGAATCACTCCAGTATTCATGCCGTTCAAGGATGCATGGGCTGCGAACATCTGGCCGGCTGCCGCGTTCGCTGACTACGCTGCGAAGAACGACCCTACGCTCTTCGACGATCTGAACGCCAACACGAAGAAATGGTCGGAAATTCCTGAATTCGTCAAGCTTCTGGATCAACAATACGAAGTGTTCAAAAAAGGCTACACGAACGCAGATATCTTGAGCGATAGCTACGATATGGCGGTCGGCAAGTTCCTGAACAAAGAAGTAGCCATGATGTTCATGGGCGACTGGCTCATCGAGAACGTAACGAAGCAAGATCCGAACATGAATCTGGGATTGTTCGCTATCCCGGCTTACGACAACTCCAGCCTGGGCGCAAGCCCGCTCGGCGGACAGCTGTTCATTCCGAAAGGCGCGAAGCATATTGAAGAAGCCAAGAAGTTCCTGGACTTCGTCGCTTCCAAGGAAGTCGCTCAGAACATCGTGAATCAGCAAAGCTACGTTTCCAACTTCAACGATGTGACTACTCCGGAGCTTCCGGCGTACAAGCAGGATATCGTCGATCAGTACATCACTCCGCAGAAGACGGTTCTGACGACCGATGCGCATATGCTGGTTGACCGCAACGAGCTTTACAGAGCGCTGCAGGATCAATTCGCTGGCGGCAAAACCTCGCAAGAGGTTCTGGAAGCTTGGGAAACCAAATTCAGCGAGCTGATGAAGGATAAAGGCGTAGCCGGCTTCTAAACCCTCAATCTAATCAAGCACAATAAAAGGCAGAATAAAGTCCGCGAGGGCTTTATTCTGCCCAAGCTGTTATGGAGCGTGAACCCATGAAGATTTCCAAGAGCCTATACTCTTACTATTTAATTTGGCCCGCATTGCTGATCTACTCGGTATTTTTCGTGCTGCCTGCCATCATCGGCCTGTTTTATTCGTTCACCGATTGGCGTCTGGACCGCGAAGTGGTCAAGTTTATCGGCTTCGATAACTTCGAGCGAATTTTTACCGACAAGACCTTGCAGCTGGCGATCAAAAACACGTTTATTTTCGCAATCGTGACGGTTATCGGCAAGAACGTGCTCGGCATTGCGCTGGCCGTCGGTTTAAACATGCGGTTGAAGACCAGAAATTTCCTCCGGGCGATTTTTTACTCCCCTTCCATACTCAGCGTTCTGGTCATCAGCATTGTGTTTACACCGATGCTTCGCTCGGAAGGCACGATTAACCGTTTCTTTGAAACCATTGGACTCGGCTCGCTTAGCCAAGCCTGGTTGACCGATCCGTCTATCGTCATCTGGACGGTAGCCGCCGTATCCATCTGGCAGCATACCGGGTTTCAGATGGCCATCTATCTGGCCGGTCTTCAATCCATCTCCAGGGAATATTACGAAGCGGCTACGATCGACGGCGCCGGAGCATGGAAAAGCTTTCAGAAGATCACTCTCCCGCTGCTTCTGCCTGCCATCAACATTAACCTGATGCTTACGCTTATCGGCGGCTTGAAGGTATTCTCGGAAGTGTTCGTACTGACGGGCGGGGGACCGGGCAACGCTTCTCAGGTTGTCGGAACGATTATCCTCCGGGCGTTCGGAGAAGGAAGCTGGGGATTGGGAACCGCGGTCAACACCATGCTCTTCCTGGGCGTAACCTTGATTTCGATTCCACTGCTTATCTTCATGCGCCGTAAGGAGGTCACGGAATAATGGGATTCTCACGCAAGCTCGCATTGCGCAACTACATCGTTGAGGCCATTCTGCTTATCGCCTCGCTCGCGATTATTTTTCCGCTGTTGTTTATGATCTTCGGCTCCTTCATGACCAGCTCGGAGGTACTGCGCTTTACCTTGAAATTGCCGGAAACGTGGAAGTTCTCCAACTATACGCAGGTATTCGAGGAAGGCGGACTGGGACGGGCGTTCCTTAACGGTATGCTCATTACAGGCGTCTCCTCCATCGTCAACATCGTAACCTCATCCGCGGCCTCGTTCATTCTGGTAAGAAGAGAAACGAAGGTCACCAACTTCCTGTACCTGTTCTTCTTCATGGGTCTGATCGCTCCTATGTCCATCATTACAACGATTCGCGTCGTGCAATGGATGGGCTTCTACGGCAGCGTCACAAGCGTTATCTTCATCTATGCGGCTTTGAACACCGCGTTCAGCGTGTTCCTGTACAGCGGGTTTATCAAATCAATCCCGAAAGCGCTGGATGAGGTAGCTTTTTTGGAGGGCGCCAACATGTTCGACGTCTTCTTCAAGATCATTACGCCGCTTATCGTTCCGGTTAATGCAACGGTAGCCATCATGGTATTCATGTCGGTATGGAACGACATCACGATCCCGCTATATTTCTTGACCGATAGCTCGACCTGGACGATGCCGTTGTCGGTATACAACTTCTACGGCAAATACAGCCGCGACTGGAACCTCATCTTCGCCGATCTGGTTCTCACCTCGCTGCCTGTCCTAATTCTCTATCTGTTCGCTCAGAAGTACATCGTCAGCGGCCTTACCGCCGGAGCCGTTAAAGGCTAGGCTCGCCGGCAAACGGTGCACACACGAAGGGACGGACACGCGGGGTCATTAAAGACCTTGCGTATCCGTCCCTTTGCACTTTATTGCGATTCTTATCCCGGTTTTAATATCCGCAAAAGAAACCCAGGCAGGTCATTCCCTGCCTGGGTTCGCTCATTGATTTGGATTTCCGAAGCTTAGAAGCCGCCGCCGTAGAGAGCGCCTACTTCGTTCTGCAGCTGCTCCAGCGTCATGATTTCCTCTGCTTTTGGCTCGCCGGTCTCGAACTTAGGCTCTTCATTAATGCCCGTGTTCTGGGAGGTCACTCTGAAACCAAAGCTGCCTGTCAGCTCCTCGGACTCGATGGCCATGTTGAAGGTTGCATCCGTATAGACCGGATATTCCTTCTTGTCGATTCCGTAGTTCACCTTAACGTCAAGCTTCTTCAGCTCATTCTTCATATCTGCCAGTCCCTTGGAGATGTCTTCGCTCTTAACTTCAGCGAGCTCCTTCTTGAACTGATCAAGATCTTCCTTCTTCAGCTCGAACAAATCGAGGTATTCCTTATTGTTTGCCAGAAGCTCGATGATTTCAGGTGCAATCTTTTCTACAGCCGTATTGATCAATGGCTCGATTTGCGTCTGATCCACATGCAACTGAACCACTTGTTTCACATCGACATCAGCTGGAATCGCTGCGTCTTTCACAGCTACCTTGGAAAGGAATTTCTCTTCCTCTACGTGCTTGAAGATGATCTCTGCAACGTCGTTGTAGAACTTCTGAGATTGGGCCACGTTAAGACTTGGCATAGGCTGGTTGGCTTCTTTGGCCAGCTCTTCCAGATCCAGCTCGATATACTTGCCGATAATAGTCTCGGGCAGCGGCAGCATTGGAATGTTAGGAACCTTCACCCAAATCTTCTTTTGCGTCATGATGATCGGAACCTTGAACGTAACGGCAAGGTCGCCTTTCAGCGCAACCTCCAGGTTGATTTCCAATAACATCGGATCAGCCCGGTAAGCGCCGGTCCAGGAAAGCTCCGCGCTCTTCAGCGTGTTCACGATAGCTGCAGCCTCATTGGCATTCAGCTCATCGTCAGGGAAATTAAAGTCTTCAACCTTCACGCTTCCCTTGAAATTGTAGGATTTAATGTCGGCCGACTTCGACAACGACGACTGGAGCGCGTCCTTCGGTGATTTTTCCTTGGTGCATCCGCTAAGCACCAGAGCAACGGTCATCATCACCGCGAGAACCGCGAAGCCCAATTTGCGTTTGAACAAGATGTAAAACCCCTTCCATGATAATTACCTATGTTTATGATTCAATAAACCAATCTCCATTGTATCCCAATTGCCACTGTGCGGAAAGACTTTTTGCGTTAAAGTTTTTCTAAATTCCGTAAAATAAGCTTAGTGAATGTCCTTTTTCTTGAACCTTCCACCCTTGACATCATGAATGTTGCCGACAGCCAGAAATGCGCCGGAATCAAGCTCTCCAACGATCGTTTTCAGCTTTGCTTCTTCCAGACGGTTAATGACGCAGAAGATGACCTTCTTCTGATCCCCGGTATAGCCGCCTTCACCATGAAGATAGGTGACGCCGCGCCCAAGACGGGCCGTAATCGCATCTCCGATCTCTTTATGCTGCTCGCTGATGATCCAACAGGACTTGGATTCATCGAAGCCCTCTATGGTCAGGTCGATGACCTTGAAGGCGATATAGTAGGCGATCATCGAGAACATTGCGCGATCCCAGCTGTATACGAAGCCTGCGCTGCTTAGAATGAAGAAGTTGATGAACATGACCATCTGTCCGACGGAAAACGGAGATTTCCGGTTCAGCAGAATCGCGACGATCTCCGTGCCGTCCAAGGAGCCTCCCGCACGGATGACTATGCCCGTTCCCGCGCCAAGAAAGATTCCGCCGAACACAGCCGCAAGAAAAATGTCGTCCGTAAATGGTTTTACAGGATGGAGCAATGTCGTAGATATGGAGAGTACCCCTACTCCAAGGAGTGTAGATAAAGCGAAGGTTTTGCCGATTGTTTTGTAGCCAAGAATGAGGAACGGCAAGTTGAGGATGAATAGGAAAATGCCTATGGGGACGCCTGATAAATAGGAGGTCATAATGGAGATGCCCGTAATTCCGCCGTCAATGATGGAATTGTTTACGAGGAATATTTCCAGGGCGACACCGACCAGCACAGCTCCGATCGTAATGAGCAGGATGCGACGAATGATCTCCAGAGGCTTCTGCTTCGTATGTTTAATCGCTGTTGGCGTGCCAGGCGGCCCCAGTGAAGATATTGTGTCGGTCATGAATAGTCCCCCTTTATTAAACTTCTTTCATTATACCAATGTAGATACTAGGGGTAAACTAAGGGAGAGGATGGAACAGTATATTTATGCAAAAAAATCCCGGCTTTTTGCCGGGATTCGCAGTGCAAGGGTCAGCCTTCTGCATTGTTATGCCTTGTATGGTTGCGGTTTTTGACTTTTTTCGACCCGGACAACGGTTCATTCGGCTGCGGATCTACGGTTGAATGACGCGGTCCGTGCTCATCCCCGGGCTGCGGCACCGACTGCGACTTCGGCTTGCTCATGGCTTCTCCTCCTCGTTCTTACAAATGCTTCAGATCGGTCGGGCTATCATGGTTCAGCGCATCCTGATGGCGACGGTCGTTTTTCTTCTGCTGCAGCTGTTGGGCTTGATGGGAATTCACGGCTTCCTGCTCCAGGCTCTCGACAACATTGCTCAAATTTTTATCCGAATTGTCTGTACGATCCGACACGGTCTCTGCCCCCTTCTAGGAATGGGTATAATGATGCAGCGCTTGCGCAGTCTCGTGAAGATGGCGACGGTAATCTCCGATCAATTGCTGAATCGGTTCGGGCCGCTCGTCGATGGTCTGCCCATCCTTCTCGACATCGGTAAGCTGGATGTCGATTTCGCGGCTATCGACATATCGCACGGCAAAATCGAACTCCATCATTTGACGGCCGGCCGTTTTGATATGAACGTGGAAGGAGCCGGGATCGGCCCCGTTCGCATGCACCTCCGCCGTATCTCCCTCGGTCAGCCGCTCGGGCAGCGTTCTCTGCCAGGCTTCAACCAGGTCCTGCTGGGGCACGGTTAATTCGTTTTTGCTGGACATTGTAAAGCACCTCCGCTCCGTTAGGTTGACCCATTGGCGGTTTCTTATGCGACAAAAAAAACCGATTCCTTCTCAGGAATCGGGCTGTTTTTTGCTTATGGCGGAGAGAGTGGGATTCGCTCCGTCGCTTCCCCTGTCCGTACGATTCGTACGGCCACTTCTAATCGCGACTATCACGCCGGGGCCTACGAACATGCCTTTTGGCATGTCCGCTTAACGGCCCGTTCGAATCCCACACCCTCCATTATGCAAAAAACCGATTCCTTCTCAGGAATCGGGCTGTTTTTTGCTTATGGCGGAGAGAGTGGGATTCGCTCCGTCGCTTCCGCTGTCCGTACGATTCGTGGCCACTTCTAATCGCGACTATCACGCCGGGGCCTACGAACATGCCTTTTGGCATGTCCGCTTAACGGCCCGTTCGAATCCCACAGCCGCCATTACACAAAAAACCGATTCCTTCTCAGGAATCGGGCTGTTTTTTGCTTATGGCGGAGAGAGTGGGATTCGAACCCACGTGGGCTTGCACCCTAACGGTTTTCAAGACCGCCCCGTTATGACCGCTTCGGTATCTCTCCACGATTGGCAGACGGCTAGCCTAGAAGGCTCGACCGACACTGCCAAATCATCATATCACACCCGCTTGGGACACTTCAACCCCTATCGGGGGGCAATTACATCCAAGCCGCCCATATATGGCTTCAAGACTTCCGGAACCTTAATGGTTCCGTCCGCCTGCTGATAATTCTCGATGATCGCCGCCACCGTACGTCCGAGCGCCAGGCCCGACCCGTTTAACGTGTGGACGAATTCCGGCTTCGCTCCGCTTTCCGGACGATATCGAATGCCGGCGCGGCGAGCCTGGAAATCCTCGAAGTTCGTGCAGGAGGAAATTTCTCTGTACGTATTCGCGCTTGGCAGCCACACTTCCAAATCGTACGTTTTGGCCGAACCGAAGCCCATATCGCCCGTACACAGAGCCAATACCCGGTACGGCAGCTCAAGCAGCTGCAGCACCTTCTCGGCATGACCGGTCAACTGCTCCAGCACCTCATAGGACTTGTCAGGCGCGACCAGCTGAACCAGCTCGACCTTGTTGAATTGATGCTGGCGTATCAGACCGCGAGTATCTCTCCCGGAAGCCCCGGCTTCCGAGCGGAAGCAGCCGCTGAAGGCTACGAAAGCCTTAGGGAGGTCCTCGCTCGTGAGTATCTCCTCGCGATGGAAGTTAGTTACTGGAACCTCCGCCGTCGGGATCAGGAAATAATCCGTCCCTTCGATCTTAAATAAGTCATCTTCGAACTTCGGCAGCTGCGAGGTGCCCACTAGGCTATCGCGGTTAACGATATAAGGAGGCAAAATTTCCTCGTAGCCGTGTTGATCGGAATGCAGATCCATCATGAAGTTAATCAAGGCCCGTTCCAGTCGGGCGCCCAGCCCCTTGGAGAAAACAAATCGCGATCCCGTAACCTTGGCTGCGGCTTCGAAGTCGAGAATGCCCAGCTCCGTGCCCAGCTCCCAGTGCGGCTTTGGCTCGAATTCGAACGTGGCGGGCGTCCCGACTTTTCGAATTTCGACATTATCCTCTTCCGAAGCGCCTACCGGAACGCTCTCATGCGGCACATTGGGAATAGACAGCACCAGCTTGTCCATCTGCAGCTCGATCTCGCGAACTTCCTCGTCAAGCAGCTTGATGCGATCGTTCACGCTGCGCATCTCGGCAATCAGTTCATCCGCGTCTCCGCCATTTTTCTTTAACTTGGCTACCTCTTGCGAAACAACGTTCCGACGGTTCTTGAGCTGCTCACTCTCCGTTAGCTTCTCTCTGCGGCTCGTGTCCAGCTCGGGAAAGTCCGCGATTAAATCCAGCGAAGCATTGCGGTTCTTCAAGGCTTGCGCTACCCTATCGTAATCGTTGCGAAGCAGCTTCACGTCCAACATCGGTTATTGTCCCCTTTCCTGGGCCATGCGAATGAACAACTCATGAAGTCTGTAGTCGTCCGTCAGCTCGGGGTGATAGGAGGAAGCCAGCAGGTTGCCTTGTCTGGCTGTCACGATTTCACCTTGATAGACGGATAGCACTTCGACTTTCTCTCCGACCTCTTTAATTAGAGGAGCGCGAATGAACACCGCACGCAGCGGTGTCTCGATGCCTGTAACATCCAGATCGGTCTCGAAGCTTTCTCTTTGCCTTCCGAACGCATTACGCGCAACCGTCATATCCATAAGGCGCAGATGAGGCTCTTCGCTCCCTTCCAGCCGCTCGGCCAGAACAATCAGTCCAGCGCAAGTGCCGAACACAGGCTTGCCCTGCTGCGCATATGCACGAATCGCGTCAATAAAATCGTACTTGCGCATGAGCTTGCCGATTGTCGTGCTCTCCCCGCCGGGAATAATCAATCCGTCTATCTCCGCAAGCTGTTCGACTCTCTTGACGGCAACGCCCGTGCCTCCCGCCAGCTCAATGCTGCGAATATGCTCGGCCACCGCGCCTTGCAACGCCAATACTCCGATGTTCATGAGTTTTCCTTCTTCCGCACGCTAGTTATAAAATCTTAAACGGCCTCCCACGGCTTAGCATAAGCCGTGCGGAAGCCGCTCGATGGAGTCGATCCTTACAGTCCGCGATCTTGCATCCGCTCGGAAGCAGGCAGCTTGGAAATATCGATTCCTCTCATCGCCTCGCCCAAGTCCTTGGACACGCGGGCGATCAGCTCATAATCCTCGTAGTGCGTCGTCGCTTCAACGATCGCGCGAGCGAATTTCTCCGGGCTGTCGGATTTGAAGATACCCGATCCGACGAATACGCCGTCCGCGCCCAGATGCATCATCAGCGCCGCGTCAGAAGGCGTCGCAACACCGCCTGCAGCGAAGTTGACAACCGGCAAACGGCCGGAGGTATGGACGTTGAGGAGCAAATCGTAATTTACGCCAAGTACTTTGGCTTCATGATACAGCTCGTCCTTGGACAGGTTCTGGATACGGCGAACTTGTCCAGTGATGATCCGCATATGACGAACCGCTTCTACGATGTTCCCGGTTCCCGGCTCGCCCTTCGTCCGAAGCATGGACGCACCTTCCTGAATCCGGCGCAACGCTTCTCCAAGATCCTTCGCTCCGCACACGAACGGGATCGTGAACAAGGACTTGTCAATGTGGAACACTTCGTCTGCCGGCGTCAGCACTTCGCTCTCGTCGATATAATCAACGCCGAGGGATTCTAATACTTTCGCCTCTACGTAGTGGCCGATACGAGCCTTCGCCATAACCGGAATGCTCACGACTTTCATGACTTGCTCGACAAGCTCAGGGTTGGCCATCCGGGCAACTCCGCCCGCGGCGCGAATGTCAGAAGGCACTCTTTCCAATGCCATAACGGCGGTCGCACCGGCTGCTTCCGCGATTTTAGCTTGCTCGGCGCTCATGACGTCCATGATAACGCCGCCTTTTTGCATCTCGGCCATGCCGCGTTTAACTCTCGATGTTCCTGTTTCCATTGATCTCATGCCTCCCGAAGATTCTAACCATAAATTTTACAGCATAGAGGTGTAATAGGCAACCGTACAACTCGGAATTTAGAAAAGATCCACGATGCCTTGGAACAAGCTGGAGAAGAAGTTACCGATGGCACGGAGCAGCAGCCTCCACCAGCTGGCCTTGTCTACTTCCTCCGACGCGATCAGATCGATCGTTACCGTCTTCTCGTCCTGAGTCGAAGGATCTTTATATTTGTAGGTCACGGTGCCAACCTTGTCCCCTTGAGCGATCGGGGCTACAAGCGGATCTTCCGTACTCTTGACCTCTTGCACGACGGGCTCAACGACAGCGCCCTTAGGTACCAGCACCGTCAGATCGGATGCCGTCACGACTGGAACCTCGGTAGATTTGCCCTTCTTGACCTTCAGCGACTCATGCTCGGGCACGACTGCTTTGGCATCGATGATCGTTTTCTTCTCGAAGCTCTTGAAGCCGTAATCAAACAGCTTCGCCGTCTCCAAGAAGCGCTTGCCGTCGTTGACGCCTCCCGGAACACCCATGACGACTGCGATCAGCCGGGTGCCGTTGCGCAGCGCAGTTCCCGTGAAGCAGTTGCCGGCACTGCTGGTATGCCCTGTTTTCAAACCGTCTACGCCTTCGTAAGCGAACTTGCGTAGCGTCGGGTTGTCTTTGTTGGACCCGAGCATCCAGTTCCAGTTCTTCATCGGCTCCTTATCGCGCTGCCGGAACTTGTACTCCTGGATTTTCGCGGTTTCCAGAAATTCGGGGTCATCCTTGATAATTCGATAGGCAAGCGTGGCGGCGTCCCTTGCGGACATCATCGTCTCTCCCTCTACCGAAGTTGGACGGTATTTCTCCGGCATATCCGCACGATCCAAGCCCGTAGAGTTAATGAAATGAGACTGCGTCATTCCAAGCTCGACAGCCGTTTCGTTCATGAGCTTCACGAACGCCTCTTCCGAGCCGGACACCTCTTCGGCAAGTTGAACCGTAGCATCATTGGCCGAGTAGACGGCCATTGCGATGTATAGCTCTTTTATCGTATGCTGATCGCCTTGAGCCAACAGGATCCGGCTGCCGATCTGCTTTGCCGCATTCTCTCCGATTGTCACTTTATCGTCCCAGGACAGCTTTCCTTGCTTGACTGCCATGGAAACCAAATATTCCGTCATCATTTTGGACATGCTCGCAGGAGGAGCAGCAGTGTCCGCATTGAGTTGATATAGAACCTGCCCGGTTTCCGCATCCATGAGAATTGCGGAATTCGCTTGTAGCTGGGGAGCTCCCGGAACTTCATCTGCAGCCGATGCGATAGAAGACAAGCCGAACAGCAACATAAAACTAACAAGTACAACTACGGCGACAAGCCGTTTCGACAGGAATGCTTTCGGCAACGACAATAGATGATGGCGATTCAACGCATTCTCCCCTTTTCCGCTAATAAAATACCTTTCCTATTGTAACATAGGCTCCTGCAAGGAAAAAGCCGAAGGCAGGATTATTCCCAACCCTCGGCTTCCTTATTATTCCTAACGAATGAATGGCCTCACTAGTCCTATCTTACAGGGAGTAATTCGGCGCTTCTTTCGTAATCTGAACATCGTGCGGATGGCTCTCTCTTAAGCCCGCGCCCGTAATGCGGACAAACTGGGTATCGTTCTTCAGCTCTTCGATCGTTGCCGTTCCGCAGTAGCCCATGCCGGAGCGCAATCCGCCAAGCAACTGATGAATGATATCCTTGAGCGGGCCCTTGTAGGCGACCCGACCTTCAATGCCTTCCGGTACAAGCTTGCTTTCGTTTTCCTGGAAATACCGGTCCTTGCTGCCTTCCTTCATTGCCCCAATCGAGCCCATGCCGCGATAGGATTTGTAACGGCGGCCTTGATAAATCTCCGCCTCGCCAGGGCTTTCTTCCGTACCCGCAAACAGGCTTCCCAGCATGACGCAGCTTGCGCCGGCTGCAATCGCCTTCGTGATCTCTCCGGAATACTTGATCCCGCCGTCCGCAATAATCGGAACGTTATACTCCCGCGCTACGGTCGCGCAATCATATACCGCCGTGACCTGCGGCACGCCGATGCCGGCGATAATCCGGGTCGTACAGATCGAACCCGGTCCGATACCCACCTTGACGACGGATGCGCCGGCCTCGATCAGGTCGCGCGTTGCTTCTCCCGTTGCGACGTTGCCCGCGATAATCGTAAGGTCGGGATACTTTTCCCGAAGCTTGCGAACCATCGAGACGATATCGATATGGTGTCCATGAGCCGAATCGACAACAAGCGCGTCGATCCCTGCGTTTACCAGCGCCTCGGCCCGCTCGAACGTATCCTTCGATACGCCGACCGCCGCTCCGACCAATAACCGTCCGTGGTGGTCCTTCGCGGCATTCGGGAACTGGATCGCCTTCTCGATATCCTTGATCGTAATAAGTCCCTTAAGCGTGTTCGTCTCATCGACGAGCGGGAGCTTCTCGATCTTATGACGCTGCAGAATACCCTCTGCCTGCTGCAAGGTTGTGCCTACAGGGGCCGTTACCAGCTCTTCATGGGTCATGACATCTTTAATCTTAATCGAGAAGTCATGCACGAAACGAAGATCGCGATTAGTCAAAATACCGACCAGCTTCGACTCCTCGTCCACAATAGGAACGCCTGAAATCCGATATTTGCCCATCAGCTCTTCGGCATCATAGACATGGTGCTCCGGCGTCAAGGAGAAAGGATTCGTAATAACTCCGCTCTCCGAGCGCTTTACCCGATCAACCTCTTCCGCTTGCTGCGAAATGGACATGTTCTTATGAATAATTCCAATTCCGCCCTCCCGAGCGATCGCGATCGCCAAAGCCGATTCCGTGACCGTATCCATCCCCGCGCTGATCAACGGAATGTTAAGCTTTACCGAAGGACTTAATACAGTCGAAACGCTGACGTCCCTTGGAAGAATTGCGGATTTCCGGGGCACGAGCAGCACATCATCGAATGTAAGTCCTTCTTTGGCGAATTTGTTTTGCCACACAGCTAATTACCCCCTCTTGCCGGTTGCATATCCGGCTAATGTCTCCGATTGATTATCGTCAATCTTAGCAGAGGCATCATGGGCTGTCAAGCACATTTGAAACGTGCCAAAACCGCATTAAATCAGCGTTCTTCAGGTTCGACCCGACTTGGTTCCCACGCTAAACATGGGGTATCGACAGGAGGAGTTCCAGAGCATATAAGAGGAGTACCCGGCATTGCGCGCGGCCAAAATCTGTTCTCGGACTTGCGCCGCCTCGTACTTCTGATGAGGATGGAGCCAGCTCGCCGTGAAGGCCTGGAGCCAAGGACGCACTTGAGCCGTCGCAGCATGCTTGTCCAGCAAGCGCCGATTTCGATTCGCGGCATCCTTAAGCGCTCGCGCGATAATGGGACCGGGAGTCAAATCCGGATGCGCAATCCCCCACATGCCGTCTGAGTAATGGGAGGGATAGATCATCGGCGAGATTACATTCACTTCCTTGGTCAACATATCCCATTTCTGCCCGATTCCCATATCATCCTCCGAAGAGCCTACCAGACCGAACACGTCGGCGGATACGCGGATGCCTAGATCGTGCAGCCTGGCATTAGCCAGATGGAGAAAGCTGCGTATCGCTTCGGCCTTCGTCCAATTCTCCGTGTTGGCGTACTTGACCTCCCGATCCACCTTGGAAGCGTTCTCCGGAAAACGCACATAATCGAATTGAACCTCATCGAAACCTAATTGCGCCGCATGCTCCGCAAGCGCGATTGGGTACTCCCAGCTCTTCTTCTTATAAGGATCAATCCATGGCGTTCCGCTGCGGTCTCTCCAGATCGCGCCGTCCCGACGCTTCATTGCCCATGATGGGACGGCGTTTGCCAGCTCAGGGTTCTTGAAGGTAACGATTCTGGCGATCAGATAAATGCGCTTCCGCTTCAGCTCCTGTATCCGTTCTTGAAAATGGCGAGCCGCCTTCTTCTGCGAAAGAACGGGAAGCGCCTCGTCCGTCCGTCCATTTACGCGCCTGGGGGAGGTCAGCGCAATGCCGCTATTGATATCAATAACCATGGCATTAAGCTCGGTAGCGTCGATTAGCCGAATCAGCTCCTGCAATCGACTGCCGTTCGCTACATGGGAAGAGACGTAAATCGCCCTTACTGGCTGGGTGAGCGATAGTCCCCTAGACTTATTTCTCCCCTTCGCACGGGGTTGCGTTTGAAGCGCCTTGATCTGCCGCTGCGGATAGCCGGATCGGAGCAGGCCTTCCTCCAGCCTGTGCTTGTCTCGTTCCGCCTCCGCGCTCTGAACGGTGCATCCGGCTCCCGTTGTGAGAAGAATGTAGGACAATAGGAGCAGCTTCAACACTGCTTTCCCTGGGCTTGGGTTCATTGCAAACCTACCTCCCTTGCAAAGTAACGGTATTGTTTGCATTCCAAAGCTAAGTCCTACGTCTGAGTTTATGGGAGATCAGTCGGAATGTGACTGCCGAGGATAGGATTAACAATGCCAAAAAGCACCCTCCGGGATGGAGAGTGCTTCGTCAATCGGGCAGATTGCGCCCTGAAAACTGGAAGCGAACCCGTGCGACGAAGTCGTCACGGC
>NZ_JBHSED010000020.1:0-53768 GCF_042651945.1 Cohnella boryungensis
CGTTTTTGTTTCTTACGCTCAATGTTCAGTTTTCAAAGAACCATTCGGTGTTTCTTCTTGCGTCCGCCGCGCTAACGGCGACTTTTATAATATATCACAGTTACTATCATCATTGCAAGCACTTTTTTTTAAGTTTGCTTGTTTTTTTGTTTTCGCTGTGTCCGCGTCGTACTGCTTTTTCAGCGGCGAGATATAATTTATCACATTTCGTTAGCGCTAGTCAACCGCTTTTCGACATTTTTTTATTTATTTCTTGCTTGGCTTGCGGAAGCGTACTTCAGCTCCATAACGCCCTTGCCTGAAGAAGCGGAAGGCTTGGCGATTTCGCGAATGCATCCCCGGCTTACGAGCTTATATAGAAGCACGGACATTTCGATCGACAGTCCCGCCAAATCCGGATGCTGCGAAAGCTCCGCAGGCGTCCACGCTTCCTCCCGGCTCTCGATAAGCCGAATGAGAAGCGAGCAGGAGGACTCCATCTTATGAAGAATAGAAAACTCGCAGGCCAGCAGCACGAGCTGCACCCTTTTCTCCAACGACTCGGAACTGGTGGTCAGCTCCTCGAACAGCTTATAGATGCCCGGGTTAACTCTTCTCATCTGTTCCCATACCGTCAGCTCGGGGTGCATCCCCTCTTCCACCAAAGCAATGTGAGCCCAGTAATGAAGACATGACAATACGTTGGAGTAGGCGTCCAGCACCTGGCCGTCCTGAATATCCTGCTTAGCCTGCAGGTAAGCTCTGACGAACCTGGAAAATTCGCTGAGCAGCTTCTGCTCGCGAATAAGAGGAGACCAATTCAACAGGCGCTCGCGAAGGTTGTTCAAGAATCCGTCGCGGTCCATTAGGATCTCTCCTTGGATCATCCAATAGGCGCTGCCCCGATTGGAGCTGCCGACGATCCAGCGTTCCAATTGTTCTTTGGATACGCGTCGAACTTGAACCCGAGAGTCTTTCCAGAGCCAGTGCTCAATCTCCTTCTCGGGCACTTCGCCTTCCTTGACGACAAGAGCCAGACGGTCCAATCCGTCAAGTCTAGGCTGATGGGAAAATGGATTGTTCACCAGAAGGAGGCCGACAACGCCCGGCTCCCGGCTGATCTGATCCAACCCTAAGATGTTTGTCTCGACTTGCGCCATCATATCCACACCTTTGCTCTGCATTCCGGCTCTGTGAGGCCTCCCTAAGGTAGTCTCTCCGCAAAATGTGAGCTATAATAAAATCTAGATATGCTCTAGTTCTACAACGTCGGCCTCGTTTCCTGCTTCGCAATCGCACCAATAATAAAGCGGAATCCCGGCCGGCGCTCATGAGAGATGGGAGATTAAGACATGAAGTGGAGAGCAAGCAAAATATCGACGATGCGAACATGGGGGCTTCTGTTAGTATTCGTCGGCATGGGAGTTATGGTATTCGGCACGAGCGGCATCCTGCTGTTCGGCGAGGTCGGCAAAATCATTGCCGCAATTTTCATGGTGCTGGGAATGATCAGCTGCATTGTCAGCATGGGAATCTACTTCTGGGTAGGCATGCTGTCCACAAGCGCTCCCGTTCTGGATTGTCCGCAGTGCGGGAAAAGAACGAAAATGCTCGGAACGACCGACCGGTGTATGTATTGTCATACGATATTGACCTGGGATCCTGCGCAAGCCACGGATTCGCCCGATGCAACCGCCGACGGGGGCGAAGTCCCGCTCCAGTCCCGATCGTAAATTCCTCGGGTTGCAAAGAACCCTCCGGCAGCTATTCTCCGGAGGGTTCTTTGTATTTTAGGGCCGGCTTTGCAGCGTCTTATCCAGCTCTGCCCAAATATCGGAGGTCTCGAAGCCCCGCCGCCACGATGCGACTCCCGCCAAGTTGTAGGCTTTGGCCAGCTCGGCGCGAGCGCGAATGGACACCGCATCTTCGATCCAGATTTTCTTGGTCGTCTCGCCCTCCTTGAATTCCACGTAATTTTGTCCCGCTTCCTCCGAGAAAACCGGCTTCAGCTTCTTATCCTGAATCAGCTTCTTAACGGCATCCATGCTCATCGTTTTGGAGGATACCTTAAGCTGTCCGTCTTCCTGCGGCTCCTCCGTCCAGATTCGCGTATACAGCGGAATTCCCAGCACAAGCTTCTCCGGCGGGACCCCGTCTTCGTCCAGAATGCGCTGAATGGAGCGCTCCACCCAGGGTAGCGTAGAAACCGAGCCTGCGACCGGGCTCGAAGCCCAGTGTTCGTCATATCCCATCAGCATCATGAAATCCACGCTTGCTCCAAGTCTTTGGCGGTCGAGAAACACCGACCACATCTCGCTGTTCGACTTGGGCGTCACATCGATAGACACGACCAGATTCTGTTCGTGCAAGAGCGGAGTCATCTCGCGAACGAACTGCACCAAATTGTCCTTGTCCTTGGTGTACACATTCTCGAAGTCAATGTTAATGCCTTGAAGTCGGAAGGTTTTGGCGTAGGCCAGCAACTGCTGGATCATGACATAACGCGTATCATACGTCGAGAGCGCCTCATGCGTGCGATCCGGTTCGAAGCCATTGCTGAACAATCCCCATACCTGAATGCCCTTGCCGCGCGCCCACTCGGAATAGCCGGCATCGGCGATGCTGCGAATGCGGCCTTTTCCGTCCATCAGCTCAAACCAGGTCGGACTGACGACATTAACGCCTTGAAGCTCGCCGATCTTTGTCGTATCCGGGTTTTTCGAATAGACCGCCTCCCAGGTCAGGTTGATTCGTTGTCCTTTCATTTTCCAGGCTGTGAACGGCTCCTCAGCGGTCTCCGCAGAAGGAATCGTCTCGATCGCGGTAAGGGACACTGATTCTTTAGCCACGTAACCGAGATGACCGGAAGCGGACTGCGCCTTGTACCAGCCTTCTTCTTCTCCCCACAGCCGCAGCTTCGTGCCGGCAGCCAAATCTTCAATAATGGGAAAAGATTTATTGGGTCCTTCGCGCAGCTTGATGCCTTTGGAAGCCTTCGCGGGCACCTCCGCGCGTTGGACCGATTTGCCCGGCAGCAGCAGCGATACGATGCCCGACGGCTCGGCGTATTCTATCTGAATTCCGAATAATTGCTCTAATGGCGCTACCGGAACATATAATGTCCCTCCCGCCTTTCTGGCGGCGAAGTGCAAGGAAAACGGCTTGCGGTTTAAGGTCGCATCCAGCTCGTCCGTCTTGAAGAACAGCACTTTCGTATCTGTCGTCATAATGATGCTCTCGGTTTTTTCCTCGTACCTCACACCGTCTCCCAGAAGACGCTGTGCGATCGACAGCGGGATGAGCAAGCCTTGCTTCTCTCCCTCTGCGTAAGCCTCGGTCCATTTTCCCTCCACCATGATCGGGTTGGGCTTCGAGATATAATCTGGCACTGTATAAGAAGTATTGGCCGAATGGGAAGACCTCCACCATAGCGCGGCGGCTGCGGCTGCAACAAAGAGCAGCAAGTAATATATCCACCTGCCGGATCGCTTGCGGTCTGATCGCGACCCGGGGGTACGTTCCGTAGACAATTCCTTTCACTCTCCGTTTCTGTTATTGAGGCTGCAATGATGGCTCTCTTAAACAACGATCCAATGGGGTTCAAGGTTGCGTAATCGAACGAAGCGAAGCCTGGCATTCTTTGGCGGAATAACAAAAGCACGCCAAGGCAAAAACCCCTGCGTGCTTGATGGATGTTACATCCTGTTCGATTCATTAAGAGTGCATGCCTTTGCAAGTTGGACAGAGGCCGTATATTTCCAAACGATGACCCAGAACGCTAAAGCCGGTCAGGGAAGCCGCGGCGCGTTCCACTTCCTTCACTGGAGGGTAATCAAGATCGACAATCGTCCCGCAATTCGTGCAGGTCACATGGTAATGATCGGACATATCGGCATCGAACCGACTGGAATCATCGCCATACGTAAGCTCTCGAACGAGTCCCGCATCTACGAACACCTTAAGATTGTTGTATACGGTCGCAACGCTCAGGCTCGGATACTGCGGAGAAAGCGCACGATAGATATCATCCGCCGTCGGGTGAGTAAAGGATTTAATCAGATATTGCAAAATAGCGTACCGTTGAGGAGTTAACCGAATGCCTCCCGATTTGAGCTGGTCCACGGCATGCTCAACCTTGGATTCCATGCTCTCACAGCCTTTCCTATAACGAATGTGGAATGATGCGCGTTTAACCTATTCTACGGTTCGCATTCCGTCATTGTCAATGGAAGAAGCTCTCCGCGCCGCAATCCCCCGCCATTAATCCCTTTTGCGCTGGTGACTGCGACTCTCCCAGAACCATAATCCGACGCCCGCCCCGATCAGCACGACCGCTCCGAAAGCTGAGCCGAACGAATTGAATAACCAGTGAGTCCAGTTCGTTCCGGACAGCAGGATGATCAATACTCCCGTACCGGCGAGCAGGAGAATGCCGATCGGAGGAAGGCGGCGGGATATTTGCTCCTCTGCGGTCGAAGCGGCGCCGCTTCCACCTCTCCACTCCCAGCCCGGCGGACGCTGTCCCCAGAAACGCATCTGTTTGCGTTCGTTGACATCATCCGTGCTTTGCAGCGCGTCGAACAGATTGTAAAAATAAATGATCGGTATCAGCAAGCTGAGTAAAACAACGGACAAAACATTCTCTCCCGATTGAACGTGAACGATGGCCGTAATATCCAGGGCGAGCAGCAGCATCATAACGATCCCTTTAACCATCAATCCCAGATACATATGCCCGGTCCCGGGCATGAGAAACGCCAACAAGCCCGCAACCCATCTCTTTTTCGGCTTCCGCGCAGGATGCTTGTCTGGATATGGCGAAGGCATGTCATAGCCTGGCCCCGGCCAAACCGGGCGCTGAGCCGCTTCTCCCATACTTTCCGCATCAGGACTGGGAGGCAGCGGGTAATCTCCCGCGCGATTCCAATTATCCGATTCTTTCATCCCTATCCCTCCGACTTTTTCATAGCCGACTTCACGCATTTGCTTTCGTCCGACTCGTTTTCATCATTGTAGCATAAGCAAAAAATCGCCAACAATGGTTTTCGGACGGGGTCAAACCTAGGCTTAGGTCGGAGGCTGATTGTCCTGCCCCTTAACCGGGACTTCGCTTCGGAGCATCCGGACCAACTCGATGCCCGGTATCGGCTTAAACGTCTCCCGACGCTCGAATCCGAAGCGCTCGTATAAACGAATGGCCGGATAATTCCGCACCTCGGCAGTGACGCTCCAGACCGTCCCGGCCGCTTCCGCATCGATCAGGCTTTGCAGCAGTAGCGTCCCGATTCCTCTGCGCATACTGTCCGGATGAACCATAAGTCTGCATATCGCAAAATGGCCCGACTGCTCCCGCTCGTAGGATACGGCTCCAACCAGCTCTCCGTCCTCGCTGCGGAAGCCCAGAAAGCTTTCGCCGCAGCTCTGGAGAGTTTGCACCGTGTCCTGCAATGGGGGCAAATTCGCCACCCCGATCAATGCCGCTTCCATCCGATAGGCCGGATGCTGAAGCGCCCACACCTCCTCGGATGTTTCTCGCTTACGAATATCCAATGAGGATATACTCATGGTGAACACCGCCTTACTGTCCAAGTAAAAACGACTTCGCCGTCCTTGGGTACGGCGGCAGACGTTTTGTATCGTGCTATCAGATGGGATAAGAAGTCCAAATTTTAACCTTTCTGATAGGGTGAAATAGGCAAACGACAAATCCGCTCATGCGAATTTGTCGTTTTGTACGCCTTTATGCTTTCAACCGGTCGACCAGCAGCTTGTTTACAAGGCCCGGATTGGCCTTGCCCTTCGACTCCTTCATGATCTGACCGACAAGGAATCCGATCGCCTTTTCCTTGCCGTTGCGGAAATCTTCGACGGATTGCGGATTCGCGGCAATGACGGCATCGACGATAGCCGAGATCGCTCCTTCGTCGCTGATCTGCACCAGCCCTTGCTCTTCAACGATTTGCTGCGGAGTTTTGCCCGACTCCAGCATTCCTTTGAAGACGGTTTTGGCGATTTTGTTGCTGATTGTCCCTTTTTCAATCAATTGAATCATCTCGCCCAAGCCTTGACCCGTAATTTTCACGCCGTCCAGTTCGAGGCCGTTCGCATTCAGATAACCCAACAGCTCCCCCATGATCCAGTTCGCGGAGGCTTTGGCATCGTTCGTATGCTTAAGGCTTTCCTCGAAGAAATCGGCAAGCTTCATCGAAGCCGTAAGCACGCCCGCATCATAGGAGGATAGGCCGAACTGCTCCATGTAGCGCGCTTGGCGAGCATCCGGAAGCTCCGGAATGGAAGCGCGGACGCGCGCTTTCCACTCGTCGTCGATATGCAGCCGAACGAGGTCCGGATCAGGGAAATAACGATAATCATGCGCTTCTTCCTTGCCGCGCATGCTGATCGTCTTGCCTTGGTTCTCGTCCCAACGACGCGTCTCCTGCACGACAGCGCCTCCGCCGTCCAGCACATCCGCTTGACGCAGCTCCTCGTATTCCAATCCGCGCTGTACGCCACGGAAAGAGTTCATGTTTTTCAATTCGGCTCTCGTTCCGAATTTCTCCTGACCGTAAGGACGAATACTGATATTGGCGTCGCAGCGCAGGCTGCCTTCTTCCATCTTCACGTCGGATACGTCGCAATATTGCATAATCGCCCGCAGCTTCTCCAGATAAGCCTTCGCCTCTTCCGGCGAACGAATGTCCGGCTCGGATACGATCTCGACAAGCGGCGTGCCGACGCGGTTCAAGTCGACCAGAGAGCCCAGACCGCCGTCGATATGCGTCAGCTTGCCGGCGTCCTCCTCCAGATGAAGACGGGTAATCCCGATGCGTTTCGTCTTTCCGTTGACTTCAATGTCAATCCATCCGTTCTCGCCGACCGGCTGATCGTACTGCGAGATCTGATACGCCTTGGGCGAATCCGGATAGAAATAATTTTTGCGATCGAACTTGCACCACTCGGCAATCTCGCAATTAATCGCCATCGCCGCTTTCATGGCATATTCAACCGCCTGGCGGTTCAGCACGGGGAGAACCCCGGGATGGCCTAGGCACACCGGACAGGTATGGGTATTGGGCGGCGCTCCGAAGGACGTCGAACAGCCGCAGAAAATCTTCGATTTGGTGTGCAGCTCGACGTGAACTTCAAGGCCGATGACCGTTTCATATTTGGACATGATGAGCTCCTCCTAAGACAGTGCCGGACGCAGGTCGTGGAACCCGGTTTGGCTTTCGAATGCATGCGCCGCTCTAAGAACCGTCGATTCGTCGAACGGCTTGCCGATAATTTGCAGACCGACAGGCAGCCCGTCGGCCAGGCCGCACGGAACGCTGATAGCGGGAACTCCCGCAAGGCTGACGGGAATCGTGCAAATATCGTTCAAATACATCGTCAGCGGGTCGCCGACCTGTTCCCCCAGCTTAAACGCCGTAGTCGGCGCAGTCGGTCCGATAATCAGATCGAACTTTTCGAACACTTGATCGAAATCCTGCTTGATCAATGTCCGAACTTGCTGGGCCTTCTTGTAATAAGCGTCATAATAGCCCGAGCTTAGCGCATAGGTACCTAACATAATCCTTCTTTTTACTTCGGGGCCGAAGCCCTCGCTTCTCGAACGCCGATACAAATCAAGGAGATTGGCCGGATTGGCCGCGCGAACTCCGTACCGGACACCGTCGAACCGCGCCAGATTCGAGGAAGCTTCGGAGGAAGCAAGCAAATAATAAGTCGCGATGGCATAGTCCGTATGCGGAAGAGAGACTTCCTCCCAGACGGCTCCCATCGACTCAAACACCTTAAGGGCCCCCAGCACCTGCTCCTTGACTTGGGGATCGATGCCCGCGCCCAGGTACTCCTTGGGCACGCCGATGCGCAGCCCTTTGACATCGCCCGTCAATGCGGACAAATAATCCGGTATTTCCACGTTTGCGGAAGTGGAATCCTTCTCGTCGTGACCCGCGATAGCCTGGAGCACATAAGCCGAATCCTCGACGTTTTTCGTGATAGGGCCGATCTGGTCCAACGAAGACGCGAACGCGACGAGTCCGAAGCGCGATACGAGTCCATAAGTCGGCTTAAGCCCTACCACGCCGCAATAGGCGGCCGGTTGGCGAATAGAACCGCCGGTGTCGGAGCCCAGGGAGAAATACACCTGTCCCGCCGCTACCGAAGCGGCCGAGCCGCCGCTGGAGCCGCCAGGCACCCGCTCCAGATCCCACGGATTGCGAACGGCGCCGTAAGCGGAATTCTCGTTAGAGCCGCCCATTGCGAATTCATCCATGTTCAGCTTGCCGATCGTGACCGATTGGGCCGAGCGAAGCTTGGAGACAACCGTCGCATCATAGATCGGATCGTGATTTTCAAGAAATTTGCTTCCGCAGGTCGTGCGCAATCCCTCAGTCGCCAGATTGTCCTTGATCCCGGCAGGAACGCCGAAGAGCAAGCCCCTTTCGCCTCCGGCAGCCAGCCCGGCGTCCAATGCCTGCGCTTCCCGGCGAGCCCCTTCCTCATTCAACGCCAGGAAAGCTCCGATCCGGCCGTCGGTGTCTTGTATTCGCTTGAAGGAGGCTTCTACGAGCTCCGACACCGATAATTGCTTATTTTGAAGACGATTATGTAATTCGGACAGTCTAAGGTTGAAAACCGACATGCTGTGCTCCTCCTGTTCTTTAATCCAGTACCGCAGGTACTTTGAATTGGCCGTCCTCTTCTTCCGGAGCGTTGAGAAGTACTTTCTCAATCGGCGACGAAGGCTTCACCGCATCGTCTCTCATCACATTGGCGAGCGGCAGCACGTGGCTGGTCGGTTCAATCCCGTTCGTATCGATCTCGTTTAATTTCTCGGCATATTTAAGAATTGCGTTGAGTTGCCCCGCGAACTGTTCCTTCTCCGCGTCGGACAGATCGAGGCGGGCCAGATTGGCGACATGCTCGACGTCTTTGATCGTAATGCTCATTAGCCTTAACCTCCCTATTTCCCATTTCAGCTCATTCTTTTTATTATATCGGACAAACTAAGGGAACTCAATGATTCTGCGCTGGCTTGAAACGGCCGCGGCACGGGTAATCATGAATATCCGAAACGAATATTCGGAATGGAGGGGTCTTATGGCTTGCTACCACCAAGCATGCTCTTTCTCGCCTTTAAGGGACAACGGTCTTGTCGAATTCGCCGCCGAGGATCAAAGCTTGAGGAAGGTTCTGGAGGATACGATCGGGGAGCTGGACACTCGGCAAGAGGAACGGCAGCCGCTGGCCATGCGCTATGAACGGCAGGAGCCCTTGCTTAGATTAATCGGCAAGCTTCAGAAACGTTTTCCCTCCAAGGATGCGAGCCGAATTCAATTCAGGGTGTATTACGAGACGGAAGCTGCCGCTATCGGCGACGAGGAGAACGGAGAGCTGGCTTGGATGCCCCTTGCTGAGCTATTCGGCGACATCGGCGGAACGAGCATTCCCGATTACATTCTGCACCGGAACTTCACGCTTCATCTGCAGCCGGTCGTCAAGCCGAACGGAGAAGCTGTCGGGTATGAATTTCTGACCCGGCCGCTGCCGGATCAGATGCCCTTCCGTCCCGGCGAGCTCTTCGAGAAAGCTCGTAAATCCAGGCTTCACGCCTTTCTTGATCGAGCCGCCCGGCAGGCGGCGATCCGACTGGGGGCTGCCCATCTCGCACCGGGGCTCAAGCGCTTCGTCAATTTCCTGCCCTCGTCCTTGCATCGACCCGACCAGTGCCTGAGAGGCACCTTTGACGAAATCAGGCAAACGGGGACGGACCCCGGCGATTGCGTATTCGAAGTGATGGAATCCGAGCCTCTGGACGATCCGAAGCTGCTGAACGTGTTCGAGGCTTACCGAAGCGAAGGCATACGTCTTGCATTGGACGATGTCGGAAAAGGATTCGCGACTCTGGATGTGGTGGAGCGGCTTCAGCCCGATTACGTAAAAATAGACCGCAAATGGGTCAGCAATTGCGATACAGAGCCTGCCAAGCAGCGATATATCGGACAGATTATGGACCGGGTGTCCCGTTTTCATGGCGTCGTGCTGGCGGAAGGCGTCGAGCGTCAGGAAGAGTGGACGTTCCTGAAGCAAATCGGCGTGCCGTTGTTTCAAGGCTACCTGTTCGGCCGGGCGATGCCCGTTCCCTCCTCTGCACCTATCGCAGTAGGCTGAATGGCAATCCAAGCTCGCGAAAAAGAACAATGGCGGTACGGGAGATGCTCCTCCCATACCGCCATTGTTCTTGCTGCGAATCTTCTATTCCGTCGATTGAGAATCTGTCGGCGATTAAGCTCTTATATCCATGCCTTAAGATTCACTTGACGAATAAACTCCTCGCGGCTGAGCACTTCTTTGCTCGCCTCTTCGCCGGAGGATTCCTCCGCCAGCCCGCCGTTCATGATTCTTCTAAATAGCTCCTCGTTGCGGGTATCCAGAGCGAAATCGATTAACGCTTCCTTCTCGATCCGATCAGCTTCAAGCTCTAGCAGCGTTCTTTCCAATTCAATATCTTCGGCAGGCACATAATATTGTCTATTCGCTTTCGGAACGCGGATAATATAATCGAACGCGCTGTCGTTATTGCGATCATAGGCGATAACATAACCATATTCGCCCACAGGCAAATTCTGCTCGAACCGGTCATCCACAATGATGATTCTTTCTCCCAGCTGCAGCATATCGTTGTTCCCTCCCCTATGCTCCCGGTAATACTACTATCCTACAAAAAAGTATTCTAGTATGCAAATACCTTTAGCAAGCTTTACGCAGGAGGAGGTAATCAATTCGCGCCGCTTACCTTTCGGGCGGCTATCCATAGGAGCGTCGCGATGACGGCCGCCGTTACCGCCGCCGACGGAATCCAGCCTGCGGCCAAGCCGTCGTTCACGCGGGAAACCGCCGCCACGTTCAACCCTGCCGGCAGCCAGGACAAGCGGCTTTCGAAAAGGCCATACACGAGTTGCAGCGCGAGCGCCGCTCCGAAGGCGGAGAAGGCTGCTGTCGACGGAGCCTTGAGAAAGGCGCTTGCCGCTAGCGTGACCGTTGCGATGAAGGCCAGCCAAGCGCCGTATAGCACAACCGAAGCCGCAACCCCCTCTGTCGACGGATCACCGATCAACGCGGACGTATAATACCATGCCGCGGCGTAGCCGAGTCCGAAGGAGCCTCCGACGATCAGGCTCTGAACGATCCATTTTGACACAACGTAAGCAAGCGGATTCACGGGTTTGACCAGTATCCATGCGGCCGTTCCGCTTCTTTTTTCACCGGAGATCGTCCCCATGAACGCCAAGCACACCGCGAGAAGGCCGATCGTCCCGAACTGGCTTAACGTTTGCGCCATCACTTCGCCCGGCTTCGGCATCGGAATGTCGATGATGGTTCCTTCCGGCAGATTGCCCGCGGAAGCGATAATGTCCGGCATGAACCTCGCCGAGATCGGCTGAATCAAACCGAGCAAGAGAAAGACCGCGGGCAGCCAGATCAATTTGCCGGTACGCAACGCTTCGCGCCACTCTTTAAGCAGCAACGCGCCAAGGGCCCTCATGCTCTCACCGCCTCAATGAACCATTGCTCCAGAGACTTCCGGGCCATTTCGAAAGCCTGAAGCTTCACCCCTTCTTCCAATGCCCCGCGAAGCACCGTTTTCCTGAGAGCATTCATGTCCTCCGCCATCAGATGGCAGTGGAAGGTCCCGCTTTCCGCTATCGTCGTCCCCGGCAGCCCCTTCAAGCTTTTCAGCCAACGGATAGACGGACCGTCGTCTTCGACGACGATTTTCAGGAACGGCCTGCCGGTCGTTTCGCGCAAGGCATCCATATCCCCCTGCATGACAACCCGCCCCTTATTCATCAGGATCAGTTCGTCGCATACTTGCTCGGCATCGTGAAGAACATGAGTGGAGAGCAAAACGGTCATCTCCTTTTTCCACGCTGCCAGCATATCCAGCACGTCCCGTCTGCCGATCGGGTCCAATGCCGAGACCGGCTCGTCCAGCAGCAGCAAGCGCGGACGATGAACGACGGCCTGGGCGAGCCCCAAGCGCTGCTTCATTCCGCCGGAATAGCCCGACACGCGCCGATGGGCGGACTCCCTCAGACCGACCGTCTTCAACAGCGTTTCGGCCCGCTCCTTGGCTTCATGGGTAGATAACCCGCATAGCTGGCCAGCGGATACCATTGTCTCGAAGCCGGTCATCCAGCCGAAAAATGCGGGCTGTTGGGGGAGGAAGCCCATCCATTGCCGGCGGTCCGCCGCCAGTCGGCCATCCGCCTCAAGCTTGCCGGATGTCGGCTTCAACAAACCGGCCAGAATGGACAGCGTCGTTGTTTTTCCCGCTCCGTTGGGCCCTAGCAAGGCGATGCATCGCCTATCGCCGATAACGAAGCTCGCTTCCTTGAGCGCTTCCGTCCGTCCGTATCGGCGAGATAGACACTCCGCGGCAAGTAGTGCCATCGTTATTCCTCCTTTCTTCCGAAGGCGAAAAATAGAACCGGTCCCACGATATTGACGAGCACGATGACCGGAACCCAGATCCACTTATTGCCGCGCACGGCTTTGGCCCGGAACAGATAGACGAGCGCCGTTACCATCAGCGCGATTTGAACCAGAATAACCGGGATCAGCACTTTCAGCCATTCCGCTTGACTCATCTCTTCATCGCTCCTTATCGAAGCGGTCGGCGGAAGCCGCTTTCCGCTTATGATTTCTCCACCAAAGGGACAAGCCGTAAACGAGGGAGGGTGTCGGAAACTGAATCAATCCCCATACTCCCCAGAACCAGGCGTTTCTGCCTATCCTTCGGGCATGCAGAAACAAGGCCGTCCCTTGCCCGAGCAAGATCAATCCGACTATCGTCCATAGCCACCATGGAAGATTAGCGGCTTCGTTCATGCTCGGCGCCTCCTTCGTCCCTGTCGTCTCTTAGCTCCCTGAAGAATAGAAGAATGCCGGCGATGGCAAATAGTCCTTGGCCGATCCAAAACCATGCAGGCAGTCCCGAGCCCAGCAACAGCATGGCCGCGAGCAAGGGAATCGCGATTGCCCAGAACAGAATCAGCTCTCGCCATAAGCGCCGTTTCGCCAGCGCTTTTCGCTCGCTTACGAAGGAAACCCAATCTTCCTGAGGAGCAGGCGACGCCCCGAACGTCGCCTCCATGGCGTTCCAGGTTTCCTTCAATTCCTCAACGAGCTTATCGTCGATTTTCCGCCCGGTTGGCTTCATGTTCGTCCCTCTCCTCCCGTAACTTTGTAATGACGTTATGAATTCGGGATTTAACCGTGCCGGACGGCAGCGACATCATGGCCCCGATTTCTTCGTATGTGTAACCGTAATAATGTTTAAGGACAAGCGGCATTCTCTCTTCCTTCGAAAGCTGCTCCAAGCTTGCCATCAGCGCCGTCCATTCCGTTCCGCGCGCGGTCGTTTCCCATTGCAAACCGGACATGCGGGAGGAATGCCCGATCAGCCGCCGCTCGCGCTTGCTTTTGCGAAGCTGATCGAGGAACAATCGCGTGCCTATCGTGATTAACCAAGTCGAGAATTTGAAGCGATCGTCGTAAGTTCCGATTTTCTCGATCGCCCGGATCATCGTTTCCTGCGTCAAATCCTCCGCAAGAGTACGGTCCATCGTCACTTTCAACAAATAATGGAACACCATTCCGTAGTGCTCCCTTAGTTTCCCTGCCAGCTCGCCATCCGTCATAGGTTCGGAGCGAGAGCGTTTATCGGGTCGTGTCATGCCGTGCGCTTCTCGCCTCCTTGGCCGTTTCGATTAGGGTGTGCAGCAATCGCGAACGCAATTTATACGTTCGGCCGCAACGAATCGTTCAGCCGGCGCAAAAAAAATCGCCGGAACTTATACCTGTTCTCGGCGAAATCTTCATTGGCTATAACACGTACAATTTTTCCGGGGACAGCGTCAGCGCCTGGCAACCGTCTTCGGTGATCAGATAGGTGTTCTCGATGCCCACGACGCCCAAGCCCGGAAACGTGAATTTGGGTTCGACGGCCAGCGTCATTCCCGGCTCTAACGGGTCCCGGAACCCCTTGGCCAACACCGGCCACTCGTCGATCTCCAACCCGATGCCGTGGCCGAGGAACTTGACTTGGTCTTTCCCGGAGCCCATAAAATGCTCGGCGAGACCGACTTCCTTCGCCATGTCCAGCGCGCGGAAATACGCCTGCTCAGGTGTCGCGCCCGGACGAAGCAGCCCCTCAGCGGCTTTGATGATGTCTTCGGAGACACGATAAGCGGCCTCAAGAGCGGGCTCCAGCTTGCCGATGACCGCTGTGCGGGTCTGATCGATCACGTAGCCGTCGATGCAGCAGCCTAGGTCCAGCAGAATCGGCTCGTCGCGACCGATCGGACGAAGGCTCACGCTCTTGGGCGACGCCGGGGACAGCCCCCTGCCCCCGGCCGGACCGTCGAAATACGACGGCTCCGCTGCCGCTTCGCCGGCGGATACGATCCCGGTCATAATCTCTTGATTGTAGCCGCGCATTCTCATCAGGCCGATATGACCTCTTCTTCTAAGGCCGTTCTCGATTATCGCCATCAGTTCCAGCTCGGTCAAGCCGGGTCTAAGCTCGGCAAGCCCTTCCTCCAAAGCGGCAGCCACAGCTTCAGCGGCGCGGGAGATGCGCTCTACCTCATAAGAGGATTTCACGCTTCGCATCTGTCGCAGAATTGAGGAAGCGTCGGTGAACCGCGCGCCAGGAATGACTTCTCCCAGCTTCAGAAACAGCTGCGCGGGCATCACGTCCAAATCTGCGCCAATATTCGCCGAACGCTCCTTCCCGGCGAAGACCGCCGGATAATCGCGTTGCAATTGCTCGCCGAACGTCCGAAAAGCGACCAGCTCCACCGCCCTGATTCGCGATTCCGCCAGCGCCCGAACGACGCTTCTTCTGACGTAATAGGTCGGCTCGCCGCTTGCCGGAATGAACACATACCCCGCTTGCATCGAACCCGTATAATAATATATGCCGACATTCTGAGTAATCAGGCAACCCGATAAATCGGCCAAGGCTAACCTTTCCTGAAGCTTGGCAATACGGCGGACCCATTCGTCCGGTGACGGAAGATTATCCATAGCGTGCAGCTCCTTCGGCAATTCCTTCTACTAGTAACCATTAGAGCAAAGCACAAGCCCGCCGTCAACCGAGTCGGGAAAGCCGTACGTCCCCGGAATCAGAACACCAATTCCGCCGCCCCCTTCAAGTCCCACTCCACAGGAGCCAGTACACCGAAAAGCCGAGGATACTTGACGTGTACGATCAGAACCACACCCGGTCGATCCAGCGTCACTTCGTAATCATACTCCAGGTTGCGGTAAGTATAGGGATAGACCACATCTTCGTTCATGATCTCGAAGGCGATGATATCGACCGGATCTCTCAGGAAGCTGCCCGGCAATGGCTGCTGGTCTGCATCCAAAGACAGATTATTCCCTAAATAAGAGATAGCGGCTTCTGCGGCCAGATCGGAATCGATCGAGATGATCCCCATCTCCAGCTTCTCCCGATCCACCTGCTGCGCCGCCGCATGAGCCGCGCGGTCGACCGCCCGCTTCGCTTCATGCACGGTCTGCATGGCGACTTCTTCATCAATCTGCAGCGCGTGAAGCATCCACCATACGACAATCATCAACACGCTGAATACCAGCTTAGCCATAAGCTCGTTTCCCCTGCCTGTCTTGAACGCCCGTCTAGTCTAGTCTAGTCGGGAACGTATTCGCTCATCTTCATCCCTCGTCCGGATATACGTGCATCCTCCGACGGGCGAGCAAGGCCGATCAGTCGGTCGATGTCAAGCAGGTTTTCGTAAGGATACGAGATGCGCAAGCGAATACCCGTGCCTCTCGGCAAGGGGAGCATGGAGTTTCCGCTATCCGCTCCGGATGTCGATTCAATCTCGTATTCGAGCAGGGCGGACGTGAATCCATACTCCGCTAACCGACCGCGGGAATCGTCCACCATTTCTCGGTCGATATAGCCATATCTTCCGCTGGCCCCGATCTCCAGCATGTAATCGACCTCTTGCTGGAGCAACGCTTGACGGATCACGAGCACATGCTTGTAGATCGGCGAAAACATCAACCAGCAGAACAGGGCGGAAAACAATACAAAAACAAGCAGCTGCTTCACGGGCTAATCCGGGAAAGATGTTCCGCCATGGAGCTGCCGGACGAGGTTATCCGCGCGTTCGTTCCTTCGTCCCCTTGCGCGATTGTCGTATACAGCAGCACGACCGTAATGATGAGCAGCATGCTCATCAGCAGTTGTCTCACGTCCACCTTCTCCTTTCCTTACGGCTCCAGATTTCCAAGCGTCGTATTGGCTGTGGTTCCGTGCGTTTCAATACGAGCGCGCGTCCCCGTATTGTCTTGAGAGATGATTGAATTAAACATGAGGGCAACCACGATCAGCATCATGACGGTGATTAGAATATTTCTCATTCCCACACCTCCTTCCTAGGGATTAAGCGCATCGAAGAGCTTGGCTGCTTCCTGAACCCACGGATACAGAAAGATTTGAAACGTATACAAGATGGGCACCCCGGCAAGCACGAATAGCAAGTACGAGGTCGTCTCCTTGCGGCTTTCCTTGGCAAGCTCGATCTGGGCCTTATAATCCCGTACGATCTCCCGCATCATGTCATAAATCTCGTCGCTTTCGCTCAGACGAAGCGAGCGGACGCATTCGGCAAAGCCATAGGCCTCATCCGTACCCAGCCGTTCCTTGAAGCGTTTAAGCGCAGCATCGGCATCGTGGTACCACTCGTTAAGCAGCAGCCCCATCTCATGACGGATGTGACGGGTCAAAGACAAGCATTTCATCAGTTTGCCGTGAAGGTGCAGCCGCGATCCGGTGTAATACAGCATCTGGCTGATCACGACGACGATTTCCCGTCTGATCCGATCCGTGCGATATCGGCGAATGGCTTGAAGCAAGGAGCGATCGGCCGTCACGACGACCGTAATGCTTGCAAAAACCAGCATCGCGTTCCAGCCGACCAACGCTGACAACTGGCCCCATGCCTGCAATAGATAGGCGAATATCGCCGCGAGCGGCAGCATCGTCTGCAAGCACCTCCGAATGGACAAATACGACTCGGGCGAGTACCGGATTCCGCACCCGGCCAGCAGCATTCTCCGCTCTTGCAGGCTGACGCTTTCCCTGTCCGTGCGCCAGAGCTTATGCCACCACAGGGGCGCCTGCCGCTTCCGCCACCCTCGCAGGTGGATTCGCCAACGATTGCTCGGAGCAATGAACAGCCTCATTACCGCATACACGCCGCCGAACAGAAGCGCAAATTGAAAGAGCCAGCTTAGCCCGAACATCAGCGAATTCATGTACTCCGACATTTCAGGCAGCCCGCCTTTCTCACATTTTTTTGCGTGACAGGTACAGCCCCATCATAAAGGAGCCGAATAACAGGAGCACGGCGTTCAAGAGCATCCCGCGTCCGCCGGGATCCAACACATAGTACTGATAGCTTCCGGAAGGATTGAGCTTGAAGTTGACCCCCATGAACAGAATGAGAAACAGAACCGGCGTATAATTGGCCAGCCGGATTTCAAGAAGCCGGTGCCGTTCGATCTGATTGGCGAGCTGGGCTTTGCGCATATCGGAGATCAGCTCCTTCAGGTTGTCCGATACGTTATTCCCTTCTTCCAAAGCGATTTTCAAGATATTCGCGAAATATTCCGCCCACATGCTGCCGAAGGACAAAGAAAATCGTCGAAGACTCCCTTCATCATCTCCCTTGACGGACAAATTGCGATACAGCTGCTCGAATACCGCCTGAACCTCGCCCGGCAATCTCCGCTCCTCCACCGTTCTTTGCAAAGCAATCCGGATATGCCGCCCTCCCGTAACGAGATAGCTCTGATAGAAAAGCTCAACGGCGGGAAGGAACTCCAGCCGAGTCGACATATGGCGATTCATCAACGCCATTCGCAGCAGCACGTAGGGCGAGCTGCTTAGCATGAACATGAGGATAAGCACGGAATGGAAGGTCTGGAACAGAACGGAGCCCGCTGCGATTCCCAGCAAGCCCATCCCCGCCGTAACGACGACAAAACCCAACGGGGTCATCCGCCACCCCAGCGCCAGCAACAAATCCGATAGATGTCGGCGAGGCTTGCTCAGTCGATTCCACCGAAGCGTCTGCTCCCGGCCATGTCGCTGTTCGGTCTTCTGTCCCCGCAATCTGCGCTTGCGTGCCTGACCTTCCCACCAAGCCAGCAAGCCGAAGTGGACGCTGGCGTAGAGAAGGAGAAACAGTATCGCTACCAGACCAGCCAGAGCCAGCTTTAGCAAGACGCTCCCTCCCTGGACTCGGCAGATTTCCGTTCCCCGGAAGCTCCGCATGTCGAGGCTTCCGCCCGCTGAATTCTCTCCAGCGCCCTCTCGGAGAAAGACTCCGGGTATGTCCAGCAAGCCGATTGCTCATCGTAACGAACGAGCTCCCGAACCCGGACCTCCCCGTTAACCCACTCGAACTCTCCGACTCTGGCGAGCCTTCTCACGCCTCCGATCATACGCATCTCCAATCCGATATGCGTCACATGCTCCGTGATTCTGCGAATCAGCGAGGCTGGATTCATGCCTCTGCCATCAAGCATGCACATGTCCGTAATGGTCGCAGGCACATCCTCCAGCCCGCTGGCGTGAACGGAAGTGATGCTGCCCTCGTGTCCGCGCGTGCAAGCGCGAACATAAATATTCGCGTCCTCGTCTCTGATTTCCGCATGACATATTCTCCGCGGAGACTGCCTCAGCGCAAGCTTGAACGCTTGCCGGGGGCCATGAAGCGGATCGTCCTCCTCCGCCTCGTATTCCACGACGTTCTTGTCCGGGAAATCCCTGCCCAGCATAAGCTCGTATCGACTCTCGATCGTAACGATCCGCTCCTCGTCCGGCATAGCGGAGATGAGGGCTTTGATCAGGTGCGTTTTGCCGGTGTTCGTTGCTCCGATCACGACCATGTTGAATCGGCCCCGGACAACGCTCATCAGCAATTGACGGACGCCCTCATCCATCGTCCGATACTCCGGCCGGCACAGCGTCTCCAGGCTGAAGCGCTTCACCGTATATAGCCGAATCGTGAGCGTCGGCTGCGCGGTAAAACCGAAGCCTGTCATCGTAACCCGGGAGCCGTCCAGCAGAAGCACCTCTGCCCACCGCTTGCGGGGATTGATCCGATCGTTATTGAACAGAACGAGATTTTGCTGGATTCTCTCTACCTGGCTCATTTCTTGAAACCGATAGGGAGAAGCTGCAGCTTGGCCGTCCCTCACTTCGAAAATACGAGTTCCGACGACCTGCACCTCTTCTAGTCCTTCCCGATTGCGCAATATCAGCTCCAGCACGTTCATCCCGATCACCTCCGCGAACAGCGCCTCCGCCAGCGTCCCATAGGGAACGCTGCCGAAGGAGACGTGCTGCAGCCGCTTGCGAATGATCCAGTCCGAGATAATCGCCAGCATCTCTGCCCGCTCCTGGGGAAATCCGATGATCGCCCGATTCAGCTTCTCCGCGTACTGACGACGCTCCTCCTCGCTCCACCCCCGCGGCGTGGACAGCATCTGACGAACTTCCTCCGTGTAGGCTCTCAGGCGGTGTAACGCATCTGAACGCACGCGATCTTCAGAAGCAACGGTCGGCGGCACCGAGGCAGAAGCTTGCAGACTGGCCGCATAGGCTGCGGGGGAGAAGCGTCTGGACGGACGCTCCTCGCTCACTTCCCTCTCCTCCTGTGCATCAATAGCCTGCGCACCCAAGGCCGATCCGTTTTCTGCAAGCGCTGTGCCCAGCTCAGCCGATTCAGCAAAGGCTTGGCCACCGGATCGAAGCTTGCGGCATGCCTCTCTTCGGCAGCAAGCCACTCGTCCAGCCTTCCGCTGTCGAGCTGCAGATGAACGCTTTCGAGCAGCTTCATTTCGGTTAGCTCCATGCAGCCCGTTTCCTTACGAATTTCCTTCATCCCAAATCCCCCCGTCGTTCGATGGCTTCCCTGAAGCAGCAATAATTGAAATTGCTCCGGCTTAATGCCGAAATGCGGGCCGACCGAGCCGCTCCAGCGCTGTATATCCTCTTGAAAATGGCTAAGATGGCCTGTCGTCACCAGAAACCTGTCCTCCGCTTCCCGCATCGCGCAGATGGTTGCGGCATTGTCCCAGTAGGCGCTGACGTCGGCAATCGTCAGATCGAACGCCTCCCGGGAGGCCGCCAGCAGCCTCTGCACGTCCTCCGGCTCGTAATATTCCGCCTGGTCCCTCGACAAATTGCCGAAGAGAACGTGCAGCCTCTCGGTCTTCGGCGGTCGGTAGGCGTAGCGCCTTAGCTTGTCTCCCGTCAGCGTTCCCGCCCTCAGCTCCGGCCGAACCCCGTCCAGCGTTACATCCGGCTTGTCGACCCCAAGGTACAGATGGGTCTTGGCGCTCTTCAGGTTCAAGCACAAAAACCCGACCGTCCGTTCGGCGAGGGAAGCGATGCGATGGGCGGTGCCGAATGCAATCAGCGAAGTGCCGATATTCGGCGTGGAGCCCATGAAAGTAGCCAGCTTGCCCGTCATCGGCGCTCCTCCTCTCTGATCGAGGAGGCCTGGAAGGCGATCACTAGCTTCGCCGTTCCGCTCTTGCAGGCGGCGTCAAGCGCCAGCCATTGATCGTCGGTCAAATTCAGGTTAATGGCGTCAATCGTGCCATTGGCGTCTCTTCTTGAAGCGTACATACCGTCCTTGTTGTCATTGGCCATCGCCAGCAGATTCGAGCTTTTCGGATTGTCGATCTCCAGATTGGCCGCCGTCTTGACGCCCGCCACCGAGATCGCCTCGGAAAACAGCCTGCGCGAAGCCGTCTCCTCGTCGGACAGGTAGACGAGCACTTCATCTCCCGCGCGAATGCCGTTGGATATCGACTTGATGTATTCCCTTGGAATCTGGAAAGTCGACTGACCGGCTCGCGGCAGCAGGCGGTACTTGTCTACCTTCCAGCGCAGCAGGGGCTCTTGGCCGCCAAGCGGCATCGAAGCCTCCATGCCGACCGCCTCGGACATGGTTGTCACCATCTCGTCGGTAACGACGGAGCGCGGCAAGGATATCTTCATGAGTTGAGACTCCTCCAGCTTCGTGCCCGTGGCGATGAATTGCCTGGGCGCGACCACCTCCGCCGTCTCCTGCAGCTCGATCTGCCTCAGCTGAAGCATGTAGACGCCGTATACGAGCGCTCCCGATAATATCGCCGCCGTCAGGCTGATGACGGCTTGCTTACGTCTGTGCATAACCCTGGCACCTCATCTCCGGAAAATAAAAAAGAACGCACGGATAGAGGGTTACCTCCATCGCATGCGTTCTTCGCAGCGTTCGATCATAAGCCTATTGGCTTGATTAGGCTCACTATATCAAATCCAAAACTGGCTGTAAAGCCTTTTTATGACAATTTAATAGCAGTCGATCCTTCAGGCATTAGCGCACATAGGGATTTTCCCTGCGTTCCTCGCCGATCGTCGTCTCCGGTCCATGTCCCGGAAGCACCAGCACGTCGTCCGGCAGCGTGTACAGTTTCTCGCGGATGGCGCGAAGGAGCTGGTCCTGATTCCCTCCCGGCAGATCGGTTCTGCCGATCGACCGGCGAAACAGCGCGTCCCCCGCGAACAGCAGATCGCCGACCAGCAGGCTGACGCTGCCCGGAGAATGTCCCGGCGTGTGCTTCACATGAAAGGTTTGCCCGATCAGCTCCAGCTCCTGGCCGTCCGTCAGCCCATGCTCCGGCAGCCTGGTCATGACCGGCGGAGTCACTTCCGCCCAGCGCAAGGAGCCGTTCTTCGCCGGATCGGTCAGCCAATCCTTCTCGGCCGCATGGAGATAGACGGGACAATCGTATTTGCTGCGCAACGCATCTACCCCGCCGATATGATCGAAGTGCGCATGCGTGAGCAGGATCGCCTCGACCTTTAATCCGTCCAGCTTGCGCATCAACGCACCGTCAGCTGTGCCCGGATCGATAATTACGGCGCCCGTCTTCTCCGAATTCACGACTACATAAGCGTTCGTCTGCAGCGCGCCGAGCGCGAATCTTTGAAATGTCAGCATCGGAGCAGCCTCACACTCCGGACAGAATATCGCGGATTTCCTGCAAAATGACCGTTTGATAGCCCGTATCTTCCCCGTAACGGCGTCCCATCTCTTGTCTGGCAATCGCGATCTTCTCCTGATAGTCGGGCGCTTCCCGGTCCGGATTCTCGGCCTTGAACGCGTTCATGACCTCCTGGACGTACTTCGGACGCGCTCCCCACTTGCCGAGCAGGTGTCCGCCGGTATCCGTGAACAGCACCACGGGAATCGCGCGGCCGCCCATCGTCAGATGCTGATCCATCAGATCCAGATGCTCCTCCATAATGAGTACCTCCGTCGGTATGCCGGCCTTCTCCATCGCCTGGAACACGACAGGCACGTTGCGGACGACATCCCCGCACCAGTCTGCGGCGATAATCAGGCAACGCAGATCATCCCGGTTGTTCAAGGAGTCGTAGAACTCCTCCAGCTCCGCGCCGTCCCACTGGAAGCGTTGCAGCCAGGATTGGAACTGATCCTGGTTCTTGGTCATTTTCTCAATAAACTCGCGAGGGGATAGCCCCTTATTTAATTTTCCGGCGATTAATTGACTCATGTTCAAGCCCCTTTCCTATTCGCATGGTCTTTATTTTAGATGCTCTTGCCTCTTTTGCGCAAATATTGATACAGGAAAAAAACGACGAGCAGCGCAAGGGCGATCAGAATGACCGGCTGCACGTAAGGCGACGCCTTCTCGTCAATCTTCTCCCAGTTCTCGCCCAGCGAGGAGCCGAGCCAAACAAACAGAATCGACCACGGGATGGAAGCGAGCGTCGTCAGCCAGGTGAATCTCCACAGATTCATCCTCGCCATGCCGGCCGGAATGGACACCACCTGACGCATAACGGGAACGAATCGCCCCGTGAACACGATAATCGAACCGTATTTCTCGAACCATCTTTCCGCCAGGTCGATATGCTTGGCTTTCAAATGCAAATACTTGCCGAACCTGTCAACGAACGGCCTTCCCCCGTACCTGCCGATCGCATACAACAGCCATTGCTGCAGAATCGCCCCGATCGTGCCGCACAGGACGGCCACCGGGAATGAGATAATGTCCTGATAGACGAGATAACCCGCGTAACCGAGCACAATCTCGCTTGGGATGACTTCAATGGCAAGTCCGATAATAATGCCCCAATACCCCAAGCTCTCCATCCAGGTCAGAAGCTGCCCCAGCCACTCGTGCAATGTATCCATCATCGTATGTAACCCGCCTTCTCCCCCTTGATAAACCGTCTTCATTCTAGCACAATTTCACGGCTTTCTTCCAGTTATACGAACTTCCCGCAAAATCGTTGCAGGCTTGTCATGACCGGACGGGCCCCGGCATAGACTGCGATAGGTGGACAAAGTTGAAGAGGAGCGAACGTGATGAATAAAATCGTGATCCTGAACCGCAAAAAAATTCAGTTGTACGCAGTAATTGCAGCAGTAGTGATCCTTGCCGGCGCTTATATCGGCTGGCAGCAGACGAAGCCGGCCACGGCGCCGATCGGCGAGAACGCGCAGGTGTTCCATCTCGTGACCGGAGAATTCACGGCAACCTCCGACAGCGGCAAAAAGCTGGAAACGTATCTCTTCTCTCCGGGCACCGTCGTGGCCAAGAAGGGCGTACCCGTTGAGCTGAGAATTTCGGGTATCAACGGGCAATCCCATCCTTTCGTCATCGAGGGGCTTAACATCAGCGGCACTATCAACAAAGGCAAAACGACGGTCGTCCGGTTTACTCCCGAACAAGCCGGCATCTATTCTATCGTCTGTCAGACGCATGCCGATCCGAAGTCCGGAGGCCCGATGGTCGGATATCTCGTCGTTCAATAAATAAGGTGACCTCTTTCTTTTCCTGTGCATAAGGTGGGAAAAGAAAGGCAGGTGAAGCCTTTGAAGATGTTTCAGGAAAAGCATTCCTCCGCCCTGCCGACGCCTCGCAGCATCCGCAGAACGTGCTCCAACGAGCTCTATCGCACCCTCAAGAGGCTGAAGCGCCACGTTCCCGCAGCTCTCGTTCGGCAAGCCGAGGAACTTTACTACAAGCGGGTAATCGGCCATCTGATCTGGATCGCGGAAAACCGAAGCAATCGCAAGCTGCTCGCCGATTGGTGGGATCAGGAAATCTGCGGCGACATCGCCGAGCTGTGGGGCGTCGACCGGGATCGGCTGTCCAAAGCTTTTCGCGACGCCTTCGGGGGCTGATCGCCATACCGACAAAGAAGGGAAAGGCGCCGCATGCGGTGCCTTTCCCTTCTTTCAACGTCTTGTATGTCGGGAACTCAGCCAATAATCGCGAACGTCTGCACGCCCGCAGGAATGGTGCGCGTGCGGAACAGCACGCCATTGAAGTTGAATACTCTAATCGTAAACGTGGCGTTCGTCAGCGTGCGGATATTGTTGAATCGAACGACTCCGAAACGATCAAAGCTGGCCGTGCTGACCAGAACGCCGCCCCGCGAGAGGCGGGCGAAAAATCCCGTCGTATCGAACGGCACGCCGTTGTTCTGAACCCAAACGACGGTCAATCGGCTAAAGGTGGGTCCGCTAATAATCCGCCTGCTCCTGGAAGAAAGCTTGATCCGCTTCAGAACGCGGGAACGCTTCGAGTCTCCTTTGGGTGGCGGAGGATACAGGATTGCCATCCATTCATCACTCCTTTGCCGCTTTTGCTCCAGTGTATGCGGCATTCGAGCTTGACTCTCCGGACAGCTTCCCAGCGCTTCGCCCAACTTTGTGCTCGGCCGGTCTGCTGATGATCGGGCAGTGCCGGCTATGTACGTTTCTTGCCTATGCTTTGACGCGTCTTCGCGTTCTTCTGAACCTGCTGACGCAGGATCAAGGCGCGGAGCGGACGCAGCATCTCGGGTTCGAGCACGTGCATTTTGGCCCCGCAATGGAGGAGATTATCCTGACGCTCGCGCCGGACAATCTCCAGCTCGCATTCGAACGCAAATCCGATCTCCACTCTGGCCGTCAGCCTTGATTTGTTCATAAAGTGCGGGGCTTCCGGCCCGGAGAAGCTGAGCCCTGAGATGCTGATATCATGAACGGCGAGGCTGACGGAGTCTCCGAGCGGCATCTCTTCCCCCGCCGCGTTCAATATTCTCACGATCTCGGCGCTGCCCTCGATGTCGACCCGGGGATGCTCGCGCCTCTCCTTAAAGCGCTTATGCATGTCAGGCGGCTGGAGAACCGCGATCGCTCCCTCGTATTTGGCGAAGACGATCGAAGACATCGGTTGGATGCCCGCCGGGGAATACACCGTCAGCTTGACGGGCTCTCCCAGCTCGAACTGGTCAAATTCATGCAGCTCTACCTCGAACAGCTCGCCTTCCACATGGGTCATGACGCCGGTAGTAACGAAGTTTTTTCCTTCTACGACGGTTCGGCAGTGCAGCAGCACGTTTAATGGCAGCAAATCCTTTTCCAGATCGGATAATCCGGTATTGTTGTCGCCTGCTTGAGACATTTCCGCCACAACCACCTTTCGTTCTGCTTGATCCTGATACCAAAAAACAGGCACATCCCGATAGGGACAGCCTGTTTCGCCTGATTCATCCATGTAGGGACAACCGGCAGCCAGGCTGTCATCGTCCTGTGGACATTAGACCCTGTAGCTTTGCGTCCCTGCTTTTCAGCAAGTTTGCCCTTGCCTCGATCACATTGTCTGTTGCGTCGATTGTACCATATTTCGACAAGGGACGTAACTTCTTTTTTGGCCGGACAGCCCCTACCCTCCCCGTTCGTTATAGGGCCATCACGACGCGGTTGCGTCCTTCGTTCTTCGCTTTATACAGGGCGGAATCCGCGCTGGAGAACACCTCGCGCAAGTATTCCTTCGGATCGTTGAACCGCAAATCCTCGCTAGATTCGGACAGAACCCCCATGCTGATCGTCACATGAACCTTCTCCGAACCCGCATCTACGCGATTCTCCCCCACGGCCTGCATGATTTTTTCTGCAAGCAGCTCGGATTGCTCGCGATTGGTATGAGGCAAATATACCGTAAACTCCTCGCCCCCATAGCGCGCCAGAATGTCCGTCCTGCGCAGCATCGAACGAACGATGTTGGCCGTGCTGCGAATGACCTCGTCCCCGACGAGATGACCGTATTTGTCGTTGATTTGCTTAAAATGATCGATATCGAACAGGAAGATGGAGAATGGAATCTGATATCTCATATTCAGCAGCACTTCATGCTCCAGCTGCTGCATCAGGTACCGGCGGTTGAAGCATCCGGTCAGCCCATCCGTGACGGCCATTTGCTCCAGCTTCTGGTTGACCCGGAACAGCTCCTCCTGAATCGTGATCAGCTCCAGGTTCCGCTCGTGCAGCGCCTCGTTCTTGCGATTCATCTCCACGACCAGCTTGCGAAGCTCGCTGACGTCATGAAACGTAATAATGCGGCCGAGCAAGGTTTTTCGATTGTCCAGCACCGGCGAGATTTGAATCGAAATATGCCGGCCGACGGGGTCCTGCATGGAGAACTCCATTTGCATTTTCTCTTGCGGATGATTGTTGTAGCGATATAGAAACTCGTAGACCTCGCCCCTCACCTGAAGCGGAGCCAGAAATCTCTCCATCTCGAACGTTTCCCCCTGCACAACCTGCACCAGCGGAGAAGCGCCGCGGTTCACTTCGAGCACCTTGTCGTTCTCGTCCACCACGATGACGCCGGTCGTCATATGATCGATGATATCCCTTTGGGCGAGACTGAGAATGTCCAGCATGCCATAGCGATAGATGGCGATGACGAAGCAGAGATCGGACAGCAGAATGCCGAGCGCCAGCATTCCGGGGATCACGGGCAGCCATTCCGTAAGCAGCACGTTCACCATCACATCGAGCAGGCCGAATCCCGTCAGCACGAACATGCCGATTAAAGCGGTTGCAAGTTGCTTGCGCAAGTTAATGGAACTGACCGTTTTCAGCGCATGGAACATGTTCATCAGCGCCACGAACAGGTAAGCGAATTGGACGAGCACGAGCAGCCAGAACAACGGCCCGTATACCCGCTCAACGTAATTGTCCCCGACGGGGGTCATGAATAGTCCGTCGGGGTTCCACAATGCCGCCACTACGCAAAGCGCCGCAGGAACGATATAAGCGAATACTCGAAGGCCCTTCAACTGCAGCGACCTGTTCGTCAGGAAGAAGACGAAGAAAAGCCATCCCGGTCCGAGCATCCCCATAGCCACGAACGACAGGTTGATCAAAAACAATTGAACGTCGGGGAAGTCCGTAAGCTTTACCGAAAATTGCCCGAGCGGCCACAGCATCATAATAAAGTGAAAGGCCAAATAAACCTTGTGAGTCGTCGTAATTCTATTCATTGCGATGACGCAAACAAATAAGATAAAGAGCAAAATAAAGAGGGAAAAATCAATCCATTGCGTTCCCAAGGCATTCACCTTTTTCATAAAAGGGCTTTATTCAAACACGCGGTAGGACATGTTTGATTTTACCATATCGCCGCTTTTTCAGACAACCGAATATCCACCAAAAGACTTTATTTTATAAATTTACTCACTTGAAGCAAGGTCTTTAATCCTCATTTTGTTAGGACTTTGGACTCATTAATCGCGAGTTCCTTTCCATGTACGGCGAGATAGATAAAAAGTCGCGAAAGCGCTCGTACTCGGCACTCAGCGCTTCCCTGTCCGGCTTGCCGGTTTTGACCGCGCGAATGAGCAGGTTTTTGGGCGTATGCTCCAGATCGATAAACTCGAGAAGCTGCGTTCTATACCCCGCCAGCTCCAGCAAATTCGCCCGGGCGGCGTCCGTGACAAGCGCCGCGAATCGCTCCTTGAGAATGCCGTGCTTCAGCAGCGGCTCCAGCGCGGGCTGGGAAATCTGACGGAACAATTCGTGCTGGCAGCAGGGAACGGACAAAATCACGCTCGCGTCCCAGCCGACCGCTTTAAGCAATGCGGCATCCGTTGCGGTATCGCAGGCGTGCAGCGTAACGACCATATCCACCGAATCCCGCCCGTCGTAATCCGAAATATCGCCGACGGAGAACGTGAGATTGTCCCATCCCAGCTTCTCGGCCAGCTTGGCGCACGTCTCGATGACATCCCTTTTGAGGTCCAGACCAATTATTCGAACGGGAAGCTTCCGCTGAATGGCCAAGTCGTGATACAAAGCGAACGTCAGATAGGATTTGCCGCAGCCGAAGTCGACGATCGTCAGCGGCTTGCCTTGCGGCAAATCGGGGACGACATCCGCGATCATCTCGAGGAAACGATTGATTTGGCGAAACTTATCGTATTTCGCCTTAAGCACCTTGCCGTCCTCCGTCATGACGCCCAGCGAGACGAGATAAGGAACCGGAACGCCTTCCGGCAGGATATAGCGCTTGCTGCGATTGTGCGTCTGGGGCTCGGACTCCCGCTTCCCTCCGCTGGCACGGCTCATCAGCGCAAGCTCGCCCTTCTTGTTCGCCAGCACCTGAATATCCTCGTCCGAGGTTTTGATCAGCGCCTGCTTATAGCTTTGCATCGCCGTCGCAAGACGCTCCTTCAGCTCCTCCGGTCCGACGTTCTCATGATAAGCCTTGTTATCCAGCAATCGTTCGAATTGATAATGAAGCCCGTTCTTCAGCTTGACGGGCCTGACGCTCAGCTTGCGGGAGAGGGTCCCGTCCTTGCTTCGAGGAGCGCTGAAGGAAGCCTGAAGCAGACTTCCGTCCGCCGCGAGACTTTCCAGGAACCGTTCCCATTGCTCCCGAGTGATCTTTCCGTTCACGATACATTCTCCTTCATTAACGTCGCCCATTGCTTGCGGCCTTCCTCCAACTCCTCGCGCGACAGACCTCCGGCTTCCAGCGCCGTATCCTCGCTGGCGGAGAGCCTGTCGTAGAACGCCTCTCCTTCGGTCCGGGTAACGGCGTCCTCGTCCGCGAGCTCGTAAAGCGCATCCTCCGCTTCGGCCCATCTACCTTCGAATTCGTGCCACAGCCAAAGCGCCTTTTTCGTCTCGGGATCGAGCTCGTAGCGCTCCAGCGCCTTCAGCAATTCATCGACCCTGCTGCGTACGTCCCAGCCTTCGAATTCCATCCCGTGACGAATGAGATACAAGTTAAGCCGAAGAGCCTTCGCATATCTCGGCACGCTTTCTTCCGGCTGTCCGAGATCGTCCAGCAAGTCGGCCTCCTGCTGCAGGAACGCCGCTACGACGGCGACCGACTCCGCGTTCGGACTGCCCGTCACCGACAGCATCGCCAGCAAATCCTCATCGCTCAGCCCCACTGCCAGACGGGAGCGAAGCCGCAGCTCCCTGCCGAGAAATTCGTCGACCAGATCAAGCGCCTCCTGCTGCTTCTGCTGCTCTCTCAGCCTCATCGCCTTGCCCAGAACAAGCCCGGCTTGCGTCAGCAGCCGAATCAGATAGTCCCGTTCAAACATCCTTCCCACCCCGGTCCCCCTTCAGGAATGCGCCCAAGCTGTCGACCAGAGCGGCTGCATCCTCCAGCATGCTCATATGGCCGACAGCCTCCAGCGTGACGGCCGTCACGTTCGGCCCCGCAACGGGAAACCGTTTCTCGGGAGCAATGACCTCGTCCGATTGCCCTGCCAGGAGAAGGACCGGCACTTCCAGCTTCTCCAGAACCGACACCCGGTCGGGTCTTGCCCGCATGCCAAGCGCGCAGCCCGCCGCTCCCTCTGCCGACGTTCCGTAGCCGATCCGCTTCGCTTGCTCAACCCATTCCGGACGGTTCTCCCGATTGGCGGGAGCGAACAGCTTCGGAACAAGCCCGTCCACAAAAGCGACGACGCCCTGCTCTCTTATCGTATCGACCGCCTTCAGGCGATTGTCCTTCGCTTGCTCGGTATCTCCGTAAGCCGTCGAGTGCACCAGCCCGAGCGATTGGAGCCGTGCCGGATATTTCTCCGCGAACGCCAAAGCGACATAGCCGCCGAGAGAATGGCCGAATATCGTCGCGCGCTCAATGTCCAGCGCATCCAGCAACGCCGCGACATCGTCCGCTAATCGCTCCATGTCATACTCCGTTTCGCTGCCCGCCGAAGAGGATTCCCCGTGGCCTCTCAAATCAGGAGCGATCACGCGGCCATAGGGTGCAAGAGAAGGAATGACGCTCTCCCAATAAAGCCGACTCCCGCAAAAGCCGTGAAGCAGCACGATCGGCTCCCCGTTCCCTTCTTCCTCGTAAGCGGCGACAATTCCCGTTGACAGCTGTATTTTATTCATCTTCGTTCATCCTCTCCTCGTTTGTCGGATTCATCGCGCCAATGATGGCGTTCGCGATCTCCCTGGCCATCTCCATGACCTGGTAAAGAGATGTCGATTGCAGCGTCCAGTAAGGCTTTAAACTATTGGCATTCACGATGCCGGCGATGCTGTAGGCTCCTACCGGACCGAAGGAACGATTCACCGAGCGGGCGGGCACGAGCGGTCCTCGCCTGACGAGGAAGGTCCCGATATTCTCCGCGCGTCCGAGACAAGCGTCGATTGCGACGACAACGGCTTTCTCCGGCAGCTCGCGCACAATCTTGGCAAGCGTGTTGGCATCGCAAGGATTTCTCAAGGTGCCGATCACGCCATCAAGCCCCCGCTCCTCTAGCAAGGTGCCGACCCAGGGCCCCAGGCTGTCTCCCGTGGAACGGTCCGTACCGATGCACAGGAACAGAAGCTGCTCCCCGGCATGGCTGGAGACAATGTCCTTCAGGAAAGTCAGAAGCTCCCGACTGTCAACCCGCTCGGCCTCCGTCGGCTTCAGGTCGATCATCCGGCTCCCCCCCTGTCTATGTATCTATTTCCGGCTGTTTCCTCAAGGTTAACATTCCGGCAAGCGAAATGCCAATTCGGCTAAGCCCTGCTTCAATACGAGCGTAATGGGAGCCGCTATGGTACAATAACCCCATCCCTTATGACGCAGGAGAGGAAGAAGCCGAATGGACTTGAATCAACCGACGCAACAAAACGTGGAGTATATGATTGAAACCATCAAAACCAAGCTCCGCATGGCTACCGGCTCGGCCATGCAGGCTTCGAGCTTTACGGTCGATAAATACGAGGATCTGAAGGATATTTACGACATGGTCAATTCCAAGGAGCGCTTCAGCATCAGCGAAGTGGAGGCTTTGGTATCCGAGCTCGGCAAGCTTAGAGGCTGACGGCCAAGTAAAAACGGCTCTTACGCCCTTGACTTGGCGGCGGGCGTTTTGTATCGGGCTATCAGATAAGGATAAGGAGATCTAGACCTTTTATTATCTGATCGTTCAAGCAATGCAAATGGAGGTGCAGATTAAACTCTGCACCTCCATTTGCATTTGAAGACCGCAATAGCAATGGCCTGCGGCCATCCCATCTACTTTGAAGCGAAGGACGAAAGGAACCGATCGAACGCCGCCCGTCCCGCGTCGTCCGCCTTGTACACTCCGGCGTCCCGCAGCACGGCGTAGAACTTATCTCCGACCTCCGCCTGCAGCAGCAAGCGCACGGATTCGTCGGGACCGTCCGTTCCATACAGATCGACTAAAGCGGCAATCCAGTCCGCGTGCTTGTTCAGCGGATGCTCCGCCGCCGTCAGCGCAGCTTCGTCGTAAGCGGCGCGTCCCGCGAGAATGTCGGCGATCTGCTCCAGCTCGGTCTGCAGCCGGCCCGGAAGCACGGCCAGCCCCATCACCTCGATCAAGCCGATATTTTCCTTCTTGATATGATGAAGCTCGCGGTGCGGGTGGAAGATGCCGTCCGGATGCTCGGCGCTCGTCCGGTTGTTGCGAAGGACGAGGTCCAGCTCGTAGCCGCCGTCCTTCTTAAGCCTGGCGATCGGAGTGATCGTATTATGCTCAATCCGTTCGCCCTCCTTCTCGCTGAAGGCGAGCAGATCAGCCGCAGGATCGCTGTATCCCCGCCACTTGGCCAGGATCTCGGAAGCCGCGCCCAAGATGGCTTCCTTGCTTGCGGATTGCAGACGCAAGACGGACATCGGCCATTGAACGATACCCGCGGAGACCTCCGGCTGCGCGTCGCAGCGTCTCCAATCGGCGACGGGAGCGGTTTCCATCGGGAAGACGTGGCGTCCTGCCTGAAAATGGTCATGATTCAGAATCGAACCGCCCACAATCGGCAGATCGGCGTTCGAGCCGATAAAATAATGCGGATACTGCTCGACGAAATCCAGCAGCCGGACGAAGGTGTCCGGAGTGATCTTCATCGGAATATGCTCGCCACGGAACACGATGCTGTGTTCGTTGTAATAGACGTAGGGAGAATACTGGAAGTACCATACCTCTCCCTTCAACGGCACGGGCAGTATCCGCAGATTCTGCCTCGCCGGATGATCGGGACGCCCGGCGTAACCGACGTTCTCCTTGCATAGCAGGCATTTGGGATAATTCGACTGCGGCAGCGTCTTGAGCAGCGCGATCTCTCTCGGATCCTTCTCCGGCTTGGACAGATTAACCGTAATCTCCAACTCGCCGTCCGGCGTACGATGCTTCCAATAGCCGTTTTTCTGGATGCGATCCATACGAATGTAGTTGGAATCTATATTCAATTGATAAAACCAATCGGTAGCGCTCGCGATGCCCCGTTCCTCTGCCAGTTGGAAAAAGCGGCGATACGTGTCCGAGGGCCGAGGCATCAGCATCCCCATAATCCGGGCGTCGAACAAGTCCCGATAGGTCAACGTATCATCCGGAACAAGTCCCTTCGATACGGCGGCATCCAGCAGCGGCTCCAGCAACGGCACCGGGCTTTCGGGCAGCCCCTCCCGGTCGTCCGGCTGTTCATTCGCGGGCTCCTTCAGCCCGTATAGATCCAACAGCCGATTGCGAGCGTCGTCCACATCCAGCCCTTCGATCATGCCTTGACGAAGCGCGAAGAGCAGCAGCCTCTCTATCGCCAGCGCAAGCGATTCCTCGGCAGCCTGCGCTTGGATTGTTGTCGTTTCATTCATGCGGCAAGCCTCCCCTTACTTCTCGTAACCGTTCGGGTTGGCGCGATGCCACTCCCAAGCGCTCTTGACGATGTCCTCCAGCTTCTCCCGCTTGGGAGCCCAGCCCAATTCCTTGCGGGCGCGTTCCGAGGAAGCGATCAGCACGGCCGGGTCTCCCGCTCTGCGCGCCTCGATCTTGGCCGGAATCGGATGTCCCGTGACTTCCCGGGAAACGTCGATTACCTGCTTTACGGAATAGCCGTTGCCGCTGCCCAGATTGTAAATGCCGCTGTCGCCCCCTTGGCGAAGCCGCTCCAGAGCCAGAATGTGAGCGTCCGCCAGATCACTGACATGGATATAATCGCGAATGCAAGTGCCGTCCTCGGTGCCGTAATCGTCGCCGAATACCGAGATGAACTCCCGTTGACCGAGAGCGACCTGCAGCACGAGCGGAACCAGGTGCGTTTCCGGGCTGTGATCCTCCCCGATTTTGCCCGACTCATGGGCTCCGGCCGCATTGAAATATCGCAGCGAGACGTATTTGATGCCGTGGGCAACATCGAACCAGCCGATCATCTTCTCCATGGACAGCTTCGTTTCGCCGTATGCATTCGTAGGCACGGTGCGGTCGTATTCGTCGATCGGCACCCGTTCCGGTTCGCCATAGGTCGCCGCCGTCGAAGAGAATACGATGCGCGACACTCCCGCCTTCTGCATCTGCTCCAGCAGGCAGAGCGTGCCGTACACGTTGTTGTGATAATATTTACCCGGGTCCTTCATGCTTTCCCCGACCAGGGAGTTGGCCGCGAAATGGATGACGCCGTCAATGTCGTTCTCGCGGAATACGCCGGCCAGAAACTCCGCATCGCGCAGATCGCCCTCATACAGCTTGCCTCCGAGCACCGAGGCCCGATGGCCTTGATACAGATTGTCGACCACAACGACCTGCTCTCCCTTTTCAAGCAACGCCGCAACCGCATGCGAGCCGATATAGCCCGCTCCGCCCGTAACAAGTACCGCCATAGGTTACGCCTCCCCCTTCAATTCCCCTACGCCGTTGCCAATATCGCACACGTAGAACTCCGCCTTAAGCCCCGTCGCCGCTTCGTACTTGTCGCCTACGTCGACGATGAAGCGCTCCACGGAATCCTGATGCACGAGCGATACGGTGCACCCGCCGAAGCCGGCTCCCGTCATGCGCGAGCCGAGCACGCCCGGCACGGAGCGCGCGGCGTCAACCATCGCGTCAAGCTCCGCTCCCGTCACCTCGTACAAATCGCGCAGCGAGTCGTGGGAGGCGTTCATCAGCTGGCCGAAGGCGGCCAGATCGTTGTTCTTCAGCACCTCGATCGAGCGCTCGACGCGGTCGATCTCCTCGACGACATGGCGCGCGCGACTACGGACCGTCTCGTCCGAGATAAGCTGCTCATTGGCTTCGAACTGCTGCAGCGTTAATTGGCCGAGCAGCGTCAGCTCGGGAAACGCCGCTTGAAGCTCGCGCACCGCTTGATCGCATTGGGCGCGGCGTTCGTTATATTTGGAATCCACCAATCCGCGGCGCTTGTTCGTATTGCCGATGACCAGCTTGTACTCCCCGGAGCGGAACGGCACAAGCTCGTATTTCAGCGTATCGCAATCGAGATGAATGGCATGGTCCTTGCGTCCGTTGGCAACGGCGAACTGATCCATGATTCCGCATTTTACGCCGATGAATTCGTTCTCCGCATGCTGGGACCAGAGCGCGATCTTCACCGTATCCGTCGGCTTTCCTTCGAGCGTCAACAGCGCGTAAGCCGTCACGACCTCGATGGAAGCGGAAGAGGACAAGCCCGCTCCGTTCGGGATTTCCCCGTGGAAGAGGAGATTATATCCCCGGCTCAGTTCGATTCCTTGCTGCTTAAGCTCCCACACGATCCCCTTCGGATAGTTCGCCCAGTCGTCCTCTTCGGCGAACGAGACGCCGTCGAGCGGAATTTCTTTCGTCGCGGGAAAATTCGTCGAAGCGAAGCCGAGCTTGCGGTCCGCCCTCGGCGCAATAATCAGCGTCGTGCCGAAAGTAAGCGCGGCGGGAAATACCGCTCCGCCGTTGTAGTCCGTATGCTCGCCGATCAGGTTAACCCTTCCCGGCGCCTGGAAAGCCGACAGATCGGCTTCATTCCCTCCGAACTGCTCGATAAACCGCTGCTTCAACTGTGCAAGCTGTGCCATATGAAGTTCATCTCCCTTTGGATTGCTTCGTAGTTGATCCCATTATAACGAATACCGCTCAAGCTAAGAAATGGCATGAAGTGCTTAGGACATGGAGAAATGTGACTATAGAGAGGATGAGCTGCGAGGCTTCGTGCTATAATCAAGTCAAAGCCGCTTAACGATCAATAGGCCGCAAAGCCAATCGTATTGCGCGCGACTCGATCACAATTCCCGAATGCAGGAGGCCCCGTCCATGGGCGTTGCCGCAACATACCGCATCGTCTCCAACCCTGTCGTCGGCGATCAGAACAGCAGGCTTAAGGTGCTGTTCGCGGGAGAAAGCCAAACAAACCCTCTCCATCGTATAGGGCCGAAGGTTGTCAATTACTACTTGCTGCATCATATTCTGTCCGGACGAGGGCGGTTTCGCATGGGCGAAACCGATGCGGAGCTGGGCCAAGGCGACAGCTTCCTTATCTGTCCCGGCCAGCTGTTTCATTACGTCTCCGATGAGAATGCGCCTTGGCGTTACCGGTGGGTCGCCTTCACCGGCACGGGCTCGGACGAGCTAGTCAGAGAGGCGGGGCTTCGTCTGGAGAGCCCCGTCGCGCACACAGGGCGGAGCGCGGTTCCCGGCGATAGCTGCCGGGCCGTCTTCGAAGCTTTGCGGGAGCGGTCCGCCTCGGCCTCCCTCGCTGCCAGCGGCCACCTGCACCTGCTGCTTGCGAGCTTGCGCGAAGCGGCGGCGGGCGGGACTCCGGCTCCGTCCCGCCCGGATACGCACAGCGAGGAGCTGGCCCGGCAAGTCATCGGCTATTTGTCTACGCAATACGCCGAGCCGATCACCATCGAAGGCATGGCGGAAACCCTCGGATACAACCGCGCGTATTTGTCGCGAATGTTCAAACAGCACGCGGGCGTTTCTCCGGCGACTTTCCTTGCGAAGCTGCGCGTCGATCGGGGGAGACTTCTGCTTCGGGAGCGTCCCGAGCTTACCGTGGAGCAGGTCGCCTCATCGGTCGGATTCCAGGATGCCCTCTATTTCTCCAAGCAATTCCGCCGCTGGTACGGACAATCGCCCACGGCTTATCGAATGACCGTGGGCGACGCTTTGAATCCTATGAACACCTGAGAGCGGGACAGCCGCTCCGGCTGCTGCCGCCGGATGCCGATGCGCCTACAATTCAAACACAGTCTCCCACGAGCCCGCCGCCTCCAGCGCATCGTTGCGGAATTCGCGGGGAAACGCCTGCTCCAGGCTGCGCCGCGTCTTGTCCGAAATCCCCCCGAGCCGCTCCAGCAACGCCTTGACGATATGCGGCCAGGCGACTTCCGACCCGTCCGATACCGCCAGAGCTACCCCAAGCCGTTCCTTGCGCAAGCCGAAGGCGAATACGCCGTGGGCTCCGCTCTTGGCGACGACATTCTCGTCCTGAAGCAGCAGGCTGGCAAGCCTGCCCCGGCCTTCGACCAGGTCGGGGCAGGCGTTCATCGCCGCCGCCATTCGGCCCGCCGCTGCCGCGGAGAGGCGATCCTCTGCGAGCTTGGGAGCGGCCAGCCGGCCATACGCGAGAGCCAGGCTGCTTAGCGGCATCGCTGCAACCGGAAAGCCGCAGCCGTCCTTGCCGAGAGTAACGGACTCATTGTCCGCTTGAGACCACAGCTTGATTCTGCGAACGATTTCCCGCTGCGCCGGATGCTCGGCATGGATGTAGCCTTCAAGCGGCCAGCCCTTCAGCTTGCTCCAGGCCAATACGCCGAGGTGCTTTCCCGCGCAGGTGTGAAGCAGCTTGCGCGGCTTGCCTCCCGAGGCGATCCACTCGTCCCTAGAGCGCCTTCCGACCGGCAGAGTCGGCTGAACTGCAAGCAGGTCCTCATTCAGTCCCGTAAGCCTCAGAATTTCCTCCAGCGTCTCGATCTGCTCCCGGCTTCCGCGATGGGAAGCGGCCAGCAGCGCCAGATGGCGGGTCTCGAAGCCATAGGCCTCGGCCATACCGTCGAGCAAGGACGCAATAGCCTGAATCGGCTTGGCCGTGGAACGCACATAAGCCGGAGCTGCCGCATCGCCGCAGGCATAGAGCGACTTTCCGTCTTCCGCCGATACGACGCTTATCCTTCCCCTGTGCTCGTTCTCCGCCTTCCCGCCCCTGCGCATCAGCGCGAGCGGGATGTCTGCCGGCATCGCGTTAGCCACCATTATCGTTTAGCTCCTTCTACGTTCGCATGTTGTAAGCCGTCGCTTCGAGCAACCCCGCAGAGGGAATCCTCCCTGCGAACAGGCAAGCGGCCGGAAGACCGGCCGCTCAGTTCTTGTCGGTGCCTGCGGCGACCCGCTCCCGCTCCTGTACGCGCTCGCGGGAAGCGTCCCGGCTCTCCTGAAAATTCACCGCATCCGAAACCAGATACAACGGCCTCCCCTTAGCTTCTTCATACGTTCGCCCGATATACTCCCCCAACACGCCCAGAAGAGACAGCGTAATTCCGTGGAAGAGCAAGCTGATCGCAATCATAGAGGTCCAGCCTTGCATGGTCGTATCGGTGAACAGCCGCTGATAGAGCACGACGAACAGATAGACGAAGCCGACCGCCGACAGCACGAATCCGAGAACGCTGGCGATCTTGAGCGGTTTCGTCGAGAAGGAGGTCATCGCGTCCAGCGACAGGCGAACCATTTTGCGAAGCGGATATTTCGTCTCCCCCGCGAAGCGCTCGTCCCTGACGTAATCGACCGAGGTCTGCTTGAACCCCGCCCAGCTGACCATTCCGCGAATGAACCGGCTGCGCTCGCGCATCGAAGTCAGCGCGTCGCACACCTTGCGGTCCATCAGACGGAAGTCTCCCGTATCTACGGGAATGTTAACCGATGTCATCGAACGCAGCAGTCTGTAGAACGCCGCCGCCGTCATTTTCTTGAACCAGGACTCTCCCTTGCGTTCGATCCGCTTCCCGTACACCACGTCATACCCTTGCCGCCACTTGGCCACCATATCGGCGATAAGCTCCGGAGGGTCCTGAAGATCCGCATCGATTAGCACGACCGTTCGTCCGCCGGCATGGTCCATGCCCGCCGTCACCGCGATTTGATGACCGAAATTGCGGGAGAACTCCACCAGCTTCACGCTCTCGTCCGCGGCGCACAGCCCCCTCACGATGTCCGAGGTTTTGTCCCGGCTGCCGTCGTTCACGAACACGATCTCGTAGGTCTCCCCAAGCTTGTCCAATACCGCCTTCAAGCGGCGGTAGGTAACTTCAATGACTTCTTCCTCGTTGTACATCGGTACGACGACGGAAAGAAAACAACCCTTCTGCACGATTGAAACTCCCTTCTAGAAGCCCCAGCTAGGCAGCCAGCGGATGGCGATATTCATCCATTCGCGGCTGATGGTTATCCCGGTGTAGATCGGATAGAACCAGATGAACAAGCCCGCTGCGACAATTCCGAACGCCAGCGTAATGCGGCGTCCCTTATAGCTCCGTTCCTCGAACCAGCGAAGCATCCATACGATCGAAAGAATGAGAAGCGGCACCATCGGAAAATAGTGATAGAGGAACGTGACGCTTCTTGGCGCCACCATCCACGGCACATAGAAGGACAGATAGGCGACGGCAAGCGTCAGCACGACCCGATCTCTTCTGCGCCAGCCCAGCCACCAGGAAGCCAGCAGAGCCGCCAGCCCGCCCCACCATATGAGCGGATTGCCGATCGCCGCGATGCTTTGCGCTTCCCCTTGCTCCAGATCCTTGCCTCCGTAGTACCAGACCGGCCTCAGCATGAGCGGCCACGTATACCATTTGGAGCCGTAAGGGTGCTCTTCCTTCACGCCCTTATGATAGTCGTACATGTTTTTCTGGTATTGCCACACATCCTTGTAGCTATCCTCCGCTTTCGTCGACGCGATAAAAGGCTCATACGTCGCCGTGTATACGACCGCCGGGACGGCTACGAATAATATAATGCAGGACATTAGCGTCAGAACGATGCGCTTGGCGGTGTCGAAGTCTCCGGCCATTCGCCCTTCCCGCCATCTGCGAAGCAGCGCGAACGCCAGCAAAATCGCGAGTCCCGCTCCTCCGTAGAGGTAGTTCCACTTTACCGCTGCGGCCGCCCCGAAGAACAAGCCGCTAAGCGCCAGATAGCCGAAGCTTCGCCTGAACCCTCCGTTGCGCCACTGCATCTCTCCGTAGCGATACATCGCATAGAACATAATGATCGTGAAGGTGACTCCCGTAATGTCCACATTCGCCGAGCGGGAATGCACGAGATGGAAGCCTTCAAGAATAAGCAACAGCGTCGCCAGGAAAGCATATCTCGTTCTCATGAACATACCCTTGGCCACGGCGTAGAACACCGATACCATCAGCGTGCCGACCACGCCCGCCATGAAGCGCCAGCCGTACGGGGTCATGTCGAACATCCGGACGCCGAGCTCCAGCACGATCTTGCCCAGCGGAGGATGAGTGTTCTCGTAAGGCTCCATCCGTTCTACGAACTCATAAGCGGTACGCCCGTGGTAGATCTCGTCGAAATACATCCCGTTGCGGTAATCGGGGCGATACGGCGCCAGCTCCTGCTCGTCGAACGCTTCCGCTCCGCTTCCGATCGAGGCGGCCGAGTTGGCGCTGCCGGCTTCGAGATTCATGACCGGAATCGGATTCGATTGTATTCCCTTCGTAAAAAACGCCGCCTCGTACAAGCGGTAACCCGGACGTACCGTGGTGAACCGCATATACCGCGCCTCTACCGTTTTATCTTCGGATTTCCATGTAAATACGCGATTGGTCTTATGCTCGACCTCTGCATAGGATTCCCAAGTTTGGCCGTCTTTCGACGCCTCGATCTTAGTTTCTCCCTTCGCTCCGGGTCCCTCGTACAGATTAAGCCGGTCAACCTGCCTCAGCTCGCCGAAATCGACGGTAAAGTGATCCCCCGCCTTGTCCGGCATCCAATACGTTTGCGGCGCTGTCCGGTTGCCGAGATCCGTAAACGTCAGGATGGCCGAAACCGCCGTCAACAGAATCACCCATACGATATCTAACGGTGTCCACCGTCGATCTTCCCGACTGTGCCGGGACGCATTTCCCCACTGCAGCGGAGCCGATCGAGTGGTCTCATGATAGTCCATGTCCGTCCTCACTTTCGCCTCGTTGTCCACGTTTTTCCTGTCCCTATTGTAGTCGAAGCGCCGTTCTCTGGAAAGAGCGCGTTTCAATTTGCCCGAATCGGGTAATTTGAAATCAAGGACGCAATGAACTTTCTAGGAGGAATGACAAATGGCTGAAACACGTGGAACGATAAAAGGCGCTATCATCGGCGGAGTCATCGGAGCGGCTGCGGCCCTGCTGCTGGCCCCCAAATCCGGCAAGGAGCTTCGCGGCGATATTCGCGACCGTTACGCCTCCATGAGCGACCGTACGAAGCAAATGATCTCGGACGCCAGCAGCAAAACACAGGAGATGGCCAGACAGGTCGGGCAGAAAACGTCCGATATCGTCGACAAAACGCGCAATGTGCTGGCTACCGCCAAGGAAGAGGCGCAATCCTGGAAGGAAGAGGTCAAGTCCGAGATCAAGGATGAAGCGAAGCAGGCCCAGAAGGTCAATTGATCCGCTTGTCTATTAATAAAAGTCGCAAGCCGTCTAGGCGTTATTCGCCGATGACGGCTTCATTCGCTCACGAAGGGAGAAGGGAACATGAAAACCAAACATCTGATGCTCATTTCCGGTCCCGCTCTGTCGATTAAGGAAGCTTTGTCCCAAGCGGGGTTTTTCCCGGATTACGTCCACCGCTCGACCTATCGCGTGGAGCTGGATTCTGCCGCGGGAATTTACATCTTTCAGGTTCCGTACGAGGAGACGGACGGGGTGCTGGCTCTCTATGGCGAGATGGCTTTCTTCGATGGAATTGCGGACAGCGACGTGCCGGAGAAAATCATCGGCGACGCCATGGACAGATGGCTTGCCCTCCGCGCCCGAATCGAGAGCGGAAAGCCGCGGCCCTATTCGCCCGAGCGGGGCGACCGCAAGCCGTCCTCCCCGCTCCGTTCCAGACCGGTCGAAACGGCAATGAACGGCTCCATGGTGCAGGATTTCGCGGATTTGCGCAGGCTGGGACGAGAGATGGACCGGATGAAAACCGAGCAGGAGCTGAACGAAGAAGGGCTCGTCAGCGACCCGAGCCAGCATTGATCGGGCGGCAGCCTCTCCTCTCCCAAGCCGCAATCTGAGCTTGGGAGCTTTTTTGCCGTGCTTACGTTTTCGCAGTAAAAGGTTGAACAGCTCCCTTCGCTGTTCAACCTTTTTGAACGATGCAGGCTTTATAAGTTGCACGCATATCCTCCTCTGAACCGTCTCCGCAAAGCTTCTCCGGCTGTCGGAAGGCGTTTGCTTGCGGCAGTCGCTTGCAACTTATAGCGTATTTATTGGGCGTTTCGCTGCGCTTACCTTCTCGCTTCGTGAAGCTTGGCGTTATGCTCCAAAGCTTCCCTCATGGCTTCGACGGTAAATTGATCCTTCTCCAGAAGCTCCGGCACGCAGATGGGGCGCATGCCCTCCTTATGGAAACAGTCCTCTTCAAGATGGTAACCGTACTCCTTTGTTAAGGCGTACATCTTGCAGAACTTCTCGGCGGCGTCGATCGCCTTGCCGAGCGTCACATAAACGGCCAGTTTATTTCCGAAGCTTAACGGATTGACGCGGGAACGAATCGTAAGGTGGAATCCGTCCGCCTTCTCCAATACGAGAACGTCGCTTCCAGAAAACTCGATTTGATATTTGACCGTCATCTTAACCAGCTCCTTTGTACGGAAAGGATGAACTTCCGTTATCCATTATTAAACCCGGCCGAAGGAGTTGAAACGGCCGGGTCATGCGTTATTCGAGCGCTTCATTGGCGTTGCGGATCAGCAGCTTGAGCTTGTCGATCGCCCGCTTCTGAATACGGGAGATGCTCATCTGGGAGACGCCGAGCTCGTCGGCGATCGAGCGCTGGGACAGTCCGTTCTCGAACACCAGCTTGAGCACCTTGCGCTCCTCGGGCTTGAGCTGGTCCATCGCCTCCTGCAGGTCGAGCTTGCGCTCCAGATCTCCGTAATCATCGGCAGGCGAACCGATCAGCTCCCCCAGAATCGCCGCATTGTCATCCTCCGAGATCGGAGTATCCAGCGAAACGTAGTGATACAAGTCCCTTCCTGCCAGAATCTCCAGCGTCTCCTCGACGGAGAGGTCCAGGTGCAGAGCGATCTCCTCGATGTTGGGCGAGCGTTCAAGCCGGGTCATGAGCTCGTCAATCGCCTGCTGGACAACCAGCCCCTTTTCTTTGATGCGCCGAGGCACTTGGATATACCACGATTTGTCACGCAAATAGTTCTTCATATGACCGATAATGCTTTTCATGGCATAAGGCTCGAAGGGCATGCCAAGCCCTGGATCAAATTGCTTCAGCAGCCTGAACAGCGACATCTGGCCCACCTGAAACAGATCGTCGTATAAATCCGGCCGGTTGCGGGACATCTTGTTAGCCGCCATCTTCACCATCGGCTGATAATTTCGGATCAGGCTTTCGGCCAGGTCGTTGTTCATCGTCTTCTGATATTCGAGCAAAATCTCAATCGCGTCGTCGGGCGAACGCTCGAAATGGGATAGGCTCATGCGGTCTCTTCTGTCTTCATCCGTTTCTTCGTCAGGGTGACCGTGGTGCCGCCCTCTTGGGTGACCTCCACGTGATCCATCAATGCCTGCATCAGATAGAGTCCCAATCCGCCCGACTGGATTTCATCTATCGATTTCCCGTGCATCGCAGGCGATTCCTTGCTTTCTTCCACCGTAAAGCTTCTTCCGAAATCCTTGACCGAGATGGACAGCTGTTCGTTGTCGGTCGTGAATTGAACCTCGATTTTCCCGTCTTCTCCGCCGTAAGCGTGAAGAACGGCATTGTTGCAAGCCTCCGATACCGCAACCTTCATATCCTCGATATCCTCGAAGCTGAATTTAAGCTTGCTTGCAATTCCGTATAACGTCAGCCGGATCAGGTCGACATACTCCGGCGAAGCGGGAACGGTCAACGTTACGACTCTTTCTTTTGTCATGGAATCTTTACTCATTCCTTTCTTGGGTTTCATATCGACGATTCCGACTTCGTTAGGAATTGGGTAATGCCGGTCATATCGAACAGCTTCTTGATATGGGCAGGAACATGCTCGACATCGAATGGGGCTCTTCGCGCATGGCGGGCTTTCACGATAGAGATCAGAATGCCGATTCCCGTGCTGTCGATATATTTCAAATCCTGCAGGTTCAAGGTCAGTCTGCGGTCCGCAAGCTCAATCAGCGGCTCCACGGCCGAGCGCACCTGGCCGGCAACCTCCAGATCGAATTCTCCGGAGACGTATACGATCACTTGTCCGTCCATATGCTCCGTTCGAATCGTAAGCTTATCCATTGTCATAACCAATCTCCCTCCATTATCTAGAAAGAGGACGGCATAGAGTCGTCCCATTGTCGTTAGTCTCATTCTACTCTCCAATGCTGTTATAACCCGAATTTAAGCGGATTGAAACACGAAATGTTATTCAGCACGATAAAAGTTTCATTCCCGGCAAGCCCGGGTAATCGAACACGGCTCGGATTGCCGCGAACGCCGTTGCTTGGCCGTCGTCCATTGTTGCATATCCGCTTTTTTTTGCGGAATGCTAATCCCCATTGAGGACCGCAGGACCGCCAAGCAACCGCAGCCAGCAGCAGGATCCAGGGCGTTCATAAGATAAATTGGAGAGGGAGACCCCCATGCCGTTACATTACGGATCTTTATTCTGGCCGACAACCTACCCGTCCCCTGTGCGATATCCCGTTTTGAACGCGCCAATATCTGCTCGCGCCGTCATTATCGGAGGCGGAATGTCCGGCGTCGTATGCGGGTATACGCTTGCGAAAAGCGGTATCGATGCCGTCTTGATCGAGCAGGGTCAGATCGCCTCAGGCAGCACAAGCGCCAATACAGGGCTGCTGCAATACTCGAACGACAAGATGCTGAGCGAGTTTGCCGTCACGCTGGGAGAGCGGAACGCCGTTCTGTTCTATCGGGCCTGCAAGCATGCCGCCGAGAAGCTTGGCCTGATTGCCGAAGGGCTTCTCCGCGATTCCGATTTCAAGCGGCGAAGCAGCCTTTACTATGCTTCAACGGCCGACGATGTTCCCGCGCTTCGCAAGGAATACGAGATGCTCGAGCGGAACGGCTTTGGCTCGGAATGGTGGGACGAGGAACGCATTGCCGCCCATTTACCGTTTCGCCGCGCAGCCGCGATCGTGACGCACGGCGATGCCGAGCTGAACCCCTTTCGGTTCGTTCACGCCATGGCTGAGGATGCCGCGAATAACGGCTTGCAAATCTACGAGCGTACGGCAATGCTGGCCGTCGAGCCGCGTGCGGGCCGCTATGCAGTCAAGACGACAGACGGAGAAATCGAAGCCGAGCATGTCATATATGCAGTCGGATATACCCCCGAACAAGCCGGAGGACGTTGGATTCAGTCTTCGCTGAACCGTTCCTATGCCATCGTGACCGAGCCGATTCCTTCCTTGTCCTCCTGGCATGAACGTTTCCTGCTGTGGGAAACCGCCAGGCCCTATCTCTACTTAAGAACGACGGACGACAATCGGATTGTGGCCGGGGGCTTGGACGAGAACGTTCGGCAGCCGGTGCTATCCGGGATGGAGCTTGCCGCGCATTCCCAGCGGCTGCTCTCCGAGCTCCGTCTGCTGTTCCCGGAATTGTCCCCGGACATCCGCTGCCAATGGTGCGCCACCTTCGGAGAATCGGCGGACGGACTTCCTTGGCTGGGAGAAGACCCTGATCGCCCGGGCCAGCACTATTGTCTCGGCTACGGAGGCAACGGCACGATCTATAGCTTGCTGGGAGCCGAGATTATCCGCGACCGGCTGCTCGGAGCGGATAATCCCGTCGCCCGCATCGTCCGGCCGAGCCGTCCGGTTGTCGTCGGTTAACGGGCTGCCCCGTACACAAGCAAGAGCCCCTTGGATTGTCCCGCTCCACAGAGCGTACAACCCAAGGGGCGCTTTATTGGTTGAATCTTCATTCGGATTTACCTTATCCGATCTCGACGGCTCCCGCGTTCTCCATCGCGGGACGGGCTTCAATCTCGGAGGCCGTATCGGCCACGACAACGTAACGTCCGTTCTCCACCGCATTCGCGCAAAGATCGGAAAGACGTCCGGGAATGCCGATCTCCTCCAGCACCCTCTCCGCATCGGCTCCCTCGCCGCTTCCTTCGAATACTGCGCCGACCATGCCGCCGCCGATCATTGTGCTGGTGCCGAACGGGTAAGCCAAAGCTGCCGGGGCGGCTCCCCTGTCCCGCCCTTGACGGGTTTCCTGAATCTCGTACAATTCCTCCAGATTGACCTCCGGACGGGAAGCAAGCAAAGGCGCCCCCTCCCGGCTGCTCACGACAACCCGGATTTCTTCCTGCAAGGCTCCGGCATCTCTTAGCAGCCCGATGGCCTCCAGAACCCGGTCCTCTTGCTCGAATATGCCAACGGTTACCGACATCGCGATTCCCTCCATTCAAGCTCGCGTTTACCTACATCATTGGTATACCCCGAACGCAAGCCTTTGAACCGGAGAGGGTTACGGACTGGCCGCATCCTCCTCATACTCCTCGCCGTACTCCCGCGTTAGCGGCAACTCGGAGTAGGTCGAAGGCGGGCTCCAATCGAACGGCGCTACCCCGACGACGCATACGAACTTCGCGCCGGGGCCTTCTTTCGTTTCGAGGCGGATTTCCCCGTCCATCGCCTTGGCCAGCGCTTGGCACATCGCCAGCCCCATCCCCAATCCCTCGAACCTGCGGGCCAGGGAAGAATCCAGTTGAGAGAAGGGCAGGAACAGCAAATCCTTCTTGTTCTCGGGGATGCCTATACCCGTGTCCGCAATCGCGGTGGACAGCCGGATGTCTGCCTCCTCGGCACGTCCCGAGCGCTCGGCCTGAACAACAATGTCGACGCTTCCCGTATCCGTGAATTTAATTGCGTTATCCACCAGCCTTCGGACAATCTCCCGGTATTTCAGCGGATCGCCCACGACGCACCCCGGCACGCTGGAACGAATGTCACAGGTGAATGCCAATCCCTTTCGAGCGGCGGCCGGCTTGAATTCCGCGATTGCCTGGGCAATCGTCTCCTCTACGGAGAAGGGCTGCGAATCAAGCTCCTGCTTCCCCGCATCCAGCCGGGAAAATTCCAGAATGTCGTTCATGATGCCGAGCAGCCGGCCCGCGTTGCTTCTGACCGCTTGAGAAAGCTTGCTTTGCTCCTCCGGAAGCGATGCCTCCGTCAGCAGCTCGCTCATTCCAATCACGCCATTCAGAGGCGTACGGATCTCGTGGCTGATCATCGCCAGAAACTCGCTCTTGGCGCGGGACGCCCGCTCTGCCTCATTCTTGGCGTCGGTCAGCTGGCGAAGCGTTCTCTTCCGCTCCGTAATGTCCCGAACCGTACAGGCGAACAGACGCTGCAGATTGATCACCGATTCCCCAAGCTGGATCTCCGCTTCGAAGGCGCCGCCGTTGCTCCGCATCGCCCTCATCTCGCTGACCAGCCCGGTCAAATAGCGAATATTCGAATCTCCGTCAGCGCCGGGCCGCCTCATTCCCGGCAAATCCGGCAGCACCTTCTGCGCGTTGGAGCCGACCATTTCTTCCGCCGGATATCCAAACAGCCTCTCCATGGCAGGGTTGACCGAAAGAATGACACCCTCTTCATCGAACGTAAACATCCCGTCAATCGACGTATCGAAGATCATTCTGGACTTGGCCTCTTCCGTCGTCAGCTCGTAGGTCACGCGAAGCAGCTCGCCGTTTAACGCTTCCAGCTCGGCTTTCTGCTTGCGCAGCTCGACCTGTTTGTTTTCAAGCTCGCGATTGCTCTGGTATAGCCTTACGAAGGCTGCGATTTTCGCTTTGACAATGGACGACGTAATCGGCTTGACCAGATAATCGATCGCTCCGGCGGAATAGCCCTCGAACTGATGAACGGCTTCCTTGCTTGTCGCCGAGATGAACAGAATCGGTGTATCCTTCGTTCTGTCCCTTGCTTTAATCAGCCGCGCCGTCTCGAAGCCGTCCATTCCCGGCATTTGAACGTCCAGCACGATCACGGCAAAGTCCTCGCGCAGCAGATGACGCAGCGCCTCGTCGCCCGACTGCGCTCGGACGAGTCGATAGCCCTCTCCCGCCAAGGTCGCTTCCAGGGCAAGCAAATTTTCGATATGATCGTCCACGATGAGCAATGACACGGGTTGACTCTTGGGCACTTGCCTTCCTCCTTTCTTGCCGCTATAGCACTTTACGGTATATCCGGTTCGCGTCGTTGCACGTTTCATAGCTGTCCGCCATCGGCGTAAAGAATACCGACTCCTTGCCTCCTAGAATAAGGAAGCCGTCGTGCGCCAAGCTTTCGTAGAACAGCCGATGAACCTGATTGCGAAGGTCCGAATTGAAGTAGATCATGACGTTGCGGCACAAGATGACGTGAAATTCGTTAAACGAACTGTCCGTCACGAGATTGTGGCGCGCGAATACGATATTGCTCTGCAGGAACGGCTTCAGCATCACCATCCCGTGATCCGACGCGTAGTAATTGGAGAACGCATGCTTTCCGTCCGCAGTCTGATAATTTTTCGTGTATTGCTTCATCCGATCGATCGGGATGATGCCGTCCTTGGCTCGCTGCAAAGCGTTCTCGCTGATGTCGGTCGCATAGATCCGCGTGCGCTCCAGCAAGCCCTCCTCGTGGAGCAGAATGGCCATCGAATAGACCTCTTCGCCCGTCGAGCAGCCCGCGTGCCAGATGCGGATATACGGCAGCTTGCGAAGCTCCGGCACGATGTCCCGGCGGAAAACCCGGAACATCTCCGGGTCGCGAAACATTTCGGTAACCGGGATGACGAGATCGCCCAGCAAGCGGTGAAACACCTCCGGCTCGTGCAGCACCCGCTCAAGCAGCGAAGAGATGCTTTTGATGCCCTCAATGCCCATCCGATGCCCGATGCGGCGCCGAATCGACGGATAGGAATAGTTGCGAAAATCGTAGCCGTACCGCTGATAGATGCCTTCCAGCAGCAGAGCGGTTTCGATCCTTTCCAGCTCGCAGTCGGTTCCTTCGCGTTCGTTCATCGGTGCAGCCACACCCTCATCAGCGAGAGGAGCTGATCGGTGTTCACGGGTTTGGCGATATAATCCGAGGCTCCGGCCTCGATGCATTTATTGCGATCGTCCTTCATTGCCTTCGCCGTAAGCGCGATAACCGGAAGATGGCTCCAGCGCGTATTTTCCCGTATGCGTCTCATCGCTTCATAGCCGTCCATCTCCGGCATCATAATGTCCATGAGCACCAGATCGATGTCCTGCTCCTCCTCCAGCTTGTCCAGCGCTTCCCTGCCGTTCTCCGCATAGATGACCTTCATGTCCCGATGCTCCAGAACGCTGGACAAGGCGAATACGTTGCGGACGTCATCGTCCACGAGCAATATTTTCTTGTTCTCGAACGTGTCCCCGCCCTTGTGCAGCTTGCTTAGCAGCTTGCGCTTGTCCTCCGGCAGCTCGGACTCTACCCGGTGCAGGAACAGCGCGGTTTCCTCCAGCAGGCGTTCGGGGGATTTGACGTCCTTGAGAATAATCGTATCGGCAAAATACTTCATTTTCCTGACCGTAAGATCGTCCTCCTCCCCGCCCACGTGAACAATGACCGGGATGCGCCGCGCCTGGGCGGACTGCTGCATTCGCTTCAGGAGCTCGATGCCCGAGCCTTCCGGCAAGCCGGAGTCCAGCACGATGCAATCGAAAGGCTCCTCCTGCAGCCGCTCCCAGGCTGCCGCCGCATCGCCGACCGCCGTTACGCCGACGTCGTCGTGCATGATCAGTTCAGTCAAGATCTGGCGCATGTCCTCGTCCTGCTCGACAAGCAGCAGGCGCTTGGGCTTGAGATCGAGCACCTTGGAAATTTTCTCGAATGCCGTCTCCAGCTGCTCCCCGGTAGCCGGCTTCTGCAGATGATCGATGGCGCCCATGCGCAAACCTTGCGGAGAATGCTCGGTGACGGAAATGACGTGCACCGGAATGTGCCTCGTCTCCGAATCGCTCTTCAGTGCGTTCAGCACGGACCAGCCGTCCGTTACCGGCAGCTGGATGTCGAGAATGATGGCGTCGGGCTTCAAGGCTTTGGCCTTCTCCAGGCCTTCGTCGCCTTTCAGCGCAACGACGGCCTTAAAGCCGCGCGAATGCGCCATCTCCAGCAGCACCTTGGCGAAGTGGACATCGTCCTCTACGATCAGAAGCACCTTGTCATCCGGGGTAAGTACGGCGCTGTCATCCTCCGGCCGAGCTTCCGCCTGCAAGCCGTAGGCTCGTTCCGCCGCCGTTGCGGAGTAACCTCCGGAGTAGGCCATGGGAGGCTCCGCAGAGAACGCGCCGGCCTCCGGCGCGGGCGCGTTGCCGATGTCGAAGGCGTCGGCTCGCTGGGCCATTCGTTCCGGGACGACCAGCGTGAACGTGCTGCCGCTTCCCGGCTTGCTCTCCAGATGAATCCAGCCTCCGAGCAAATGAGCCAGCTCGCGGCTGATCGTAAGGCCGAGACCCGTTCCGCCGTACTTGCGGCTGGTCGTACCGTCGGCTTGGCGGAAGGCTTCGAAGATCAACTCGCTCTTGTCCTCGGAGATGCCGATGCCGCTGTCCGCAACGGACAAGGCGATATAGGAGACGCCCTCCGCTCTCCGGGAAGAGCTCAGCTCCTTCTCCGTCGGCCTGCGCATCGTCAGCGTCACGGAGCCCTTATCGGTGAACTTGATCGCATTGGATAACAGATTGCGCATGATTTGCTTAAGCCGGTGTCCGTCGGTTCGAATCGTATCCGGAATTTCCTCGCTGCGCGTGATGGATAGGTTCAGCTGCTTCGATTCGGCCATCGGCATGTACAGGTTGTCCAAGAAATTCGAAATATCGTCCAGCACCATCCACTCCGGGTGAATATCCATCCTTCCGGCATCCACCTTGGACAAGTCGAGAATTTCGTCGATCATTTTCAACAGGTCATTCCCCGACAAGTGGATCGTATGCATATATTCCCTTTGCTTGTCCGTCAGGTTGCCTTCTTTGTTCTCCGCCAGAAACTCGGACAGAATCAGCAAGCTATTGAGCGGCGTCCGAAGCTCATGCGACATATTGGCCAGAAACTCCGATTTGTACTTCGTTGTCAGAGCCAGCTGCAGCGCTTGCCGCTCCAGCTCGGAGTTGGCTTGCGCGATCTGCTTGTTCTGCATCTCCACGCGATCGACGTGCTGCTCCAGGGAGAGCTGCTTAACCGTAAGCTCCTGGTTCGCATGCTCCAGCTCCTCTTGCTGCTGCTGTAAGCGCTGCTCGGATTTCTTAAGGTCGCTCCGCTGCTGCTCCAGCTTATCGTTCGTTTCTCTCAGCTCCTCCTGCTGACAAGTCAACTCTTCCGATTGAACCTGAAGCTCCTCGGTCATGGCCTGGGATTCCCGCAGCAATTCCTCCACCCGCTGACGCGACAGGATGTTGTTGACGATCGTTCCGAGCTTCTCGCTCAGCGCCGCCAGCAATTCCTTGTTCTCCGGGCTGAAGCCGGCGATGGAGGCCAGCTCGATGACGCCTACAACGGCGTTATCGAAGACGATCGGATGAATCATTAACGATTTGGGCTCGACCTCGCCCAATCCCGAGCCGATTCGGAAATATCCGGGCGGGATTTCCTGAAGATAGATCGGCCTGGCATCCATGAAGCACTGCCCCGCCAAGCCGTCTCCCGGACGGAGAATATTCGGAGCGGCCGACCCTTGAACCTCACCGTCCTGCAGTGCATAAGCCCCTGACAGCTCCAATTGAACGCTTCGCGAAGAAGCGGATAAATAAATAAGGCCATGAGACGCGCCTAGGATCGGCGCAAACTCCGAAATAAACGACTGCGCGACGGCTTTCGTGTCCGCGCCCTTCTCCAGCAATTCCGTCACTCTGGCCAATTGCTCGTTCAATCTGCCTTGCCGCTGCTGGACCCCGGCCATCATCGCTTCCCGGTCGTTCTTCTCCTGCAGATCCAGCGCAATTTGCTTGAATAACCGGGCCAGCTCTCCAAGCTCATCCTTGGAGTCGACCTCCATACGAGCGAATCCTCTCAGACGTCCCTTGGCGAAACGATCCGCCATTCGGCCCAGCAGGTTAAGCCCCTTCGTAATGCTTGGGAACACCCATAGAACGATCAGCCCTCCAAGCAGCAGGCCGGCAATCGTCAACAGCGCTACCATTCGCACGGACCAATCGTAGGTTTCCTTGGAGCTCGCCATTTCTTCCTTCATGACGTTCTCTTGCAGGCGAACGAGCTCATCCATCGAATCGATGACTTCCCGCTGCTGCCCGCGAAGCTTGTCGGCATACAGCGTCTTGGCCTCCTCCAGCTTGTCCTCGTTGATGAAAGCGACAAATTGCTTCACCGATAGGATGTAGCTGTCGTTAAGCCTGCTGATTCGATCCTCAAGCTCCAGTTCGGAGGCGCTGAGCTTCATCTCGGACAGCATGCCGTATTGCTCCACTGCCGTAGACATTCTCGCCGATACCTCGCCTATTCCTTGGAGCGGATCCTGATCGCCGATCATGATATCGTTCATGATTCGTCCCGCGGAATTCACTTCGCCGCGCACCGCCAGCGCGATGCGGACCTTCTCGAAGCGGTTCTCGTAAAACTGATTCAAGGAATGATTCATTTGACTGAGCTGCGAATAGCCAAAAGAAGTAATGCCTACAAGGAGCGCCAGCAGCAGCGCGTAGCCGATGCTAAGCTTCCGTTTGATTTTCATAATTCGCTCCTCCGGATTTCAACTCGACTTCCACCAAGCAACGATCGTCGGATCTTCCATCGAGCGGATTGCGTACCACGAGCTGCTCCAGATTTCCTTCATCCGTATGCTGATGCAGGAAAACCGTCAGCTGCTCCAGCTGAGCCTCGTCAGTCCCGATGAAGGAACCGAGAATCCCATCCGTAAACAGGTACAGACGATCTCCGGGGGACAAAGAAACGATTGTCGGCGTCAGCTCGATTTTGTCGAACAGCCCCAAGGGCGGGCAGCTGACCGCAAGCTTCTCCGGCGAGCCCTTGTCCGAACGAAATACGAAGCCCGACGGATGTCCCGCATTAATATACTCCAGCTTCAGCTGCTCCAGATCGATCGTCACATAGATGCCCGTGCAATAGTAGTGGATCAGCTCATTCTCCCACTGCAGCCCCATCAGGCGACGGTTCAGCTCGTTAAACACCCGCTCCGGGGACCACAGCGTCCGCATGGACTCCTTGAGAATAGATGCGATGAACATGCTGACGAGCGATGAAGAAATGCCGTGACCCATCGCGTCGATGATCGCGATGGCCCAGCGGTTGTCGTCGATTCTGTGCCAAGCGTACAGATCGCCGGCCAGCTCTTCGGAGGCTTGATAATAGGCTCTGATCCGAACGCGGGAATCGTCGACCTCGTCGGGAAGCACAGACTCCTGCACTTGCCTGGCCAGCATGAGCTCCTGGCGCAGACGGGCGTCCCGTTCCTTATGCCAGTCGAGCTCCCGCTTGAGCCGAAGGGCGGAACGGATTCGCGCGAGCAGCTCCGTCTTGTTGATCGGCTTGGTGACAAAATCGCTAGCCCCCGCATCGAGCGCCTCGGCCAGCTTCCTGGAATCTCCGATCGCCGTAACCATAATGACGGGGATATCCTTGTATCGAGCATCGGCTTGCAGCCTCCTGCAGGCTTCGATGCCATCCATGGCCGGCATCATCAGATCCAGCAGAATAAGATCGATCTTGGGCGGATTCGCTTCGCATTCTCCCTTCAGGAGCTCGAACATTTCCTCCGCCGAGTGAGCGAACTGAAAATCCCCATAGCCTTCTCGTTTGAGCATTTCCTGTATCACAAGAACATTCATAGCGTTATCGTCAACGATTAATACGGTCATTTTTTATCTTTGTCTCCTCGGAATAATCGGATAACGATCAGAGTGAAGCCAAACAACAAACGCGAATAAGGAATGAGCGGCGATCCTCTCGCCCTCATTCCTTATTCCCGTATGCTCCCGGCCTTAGTGACGAGCCATGACCAGAACCTTGCCGTTATCCAGCTCGGCTTCGTACATGCTGGCCTCGTAGGCATCGAAGCCCATAGATTCGATCTTGCTGCGGAGAGCATCTCCCCGCTTGCGGAACAGATTCGCAACCGTATCGAACATCCCTTCCTCGGCGACCCCTACTGTATTTGCGGCCGCGGCATCGGCCAGGCGATCCGTACGGTCGCGCTCGTGGGCCAGCACGTAGATTTCCTTCTCGGTATATCCCTGCCGGTGCAGATCGTTCACGACATCGAAGGCTTCCAGTCCGTTGTTTACTAGTTTAGCATAGGCTTTCATGGCTTTCTCCTCCTCGTATAGTATCTTTTGAAAGCATCTTTAAGTCAGTTTCCAGTCCCCGAGGGGCTGGAAAGGAACTTTTGAAATTTCCAGCGAATCGCTCCTTGA
>NZ_JBHSED010000021.1:0-89561 GCF_042651945.1 Cohnella boryungensis
GCTGTAATACTTTAATTATACAGCAAAGAAGGTACTGCTCTCTCAATGTAATTGAGGAACGTTACCTTCTTTTAGTTGAAAGACTTTTTCAGTGGCCTCCCTCTAAGCGTACCTGTGGCAAGCCACGAAGCAGGAACCGTCGGAATCCCCGGTTATTCTTGATTTGTCCAAACACACTTTCTGGGTCAATCATTCGCCTAACGAAAAGCGCGTACCCTTCTTCACTTCGGAGTTTCTCCTGCGCCTGTTTTCTCAGACGCATGTAGCGATATCTTTTTGCAATTCTGTGGGCATTTTCTTACCTCAATCGATGAAAAAAGAGGGCATGTATCTCCTGGAGGAGCGGAGCGTTGGCCTTTGCAGTCGTGAAATTTCCTCGTTACGAGTTTACAAATTCAAAATTTCACGAATGCAACAGCCACCGGAAGGAGTTACATGCCCGCAAAACCATAATCGATGTAAAAGAAAGAAGCTGCTCAAAAGTTTAGCACTTTTGAGCCAGCCCCGTTGTTTTGGTTGAATGATGAAGCTCGGTTACAGGAAGATCAGCAACAGAATACCGGCTGCGAAGCAGTAATAGGCGAAATATTTCAGATTACCCTTCTCCATCAGGTTCATAAACCATCTCATAGCGAAGTAGGTCACGACCAGCGTAGCCAGAAAAGCGATCAGGTACGGAATCGCCAGCGAGGAGAGGTGGGGATCGGTCGCAATGTCCGACGCTCCGAGCACAAGTCCTCCCAGGCTGACCGGAATGTACAGCATGAAGGAGAAGCGAAGCGCGGTATCCTGTTTCATGCCGACGGCAATCGAAGTAATGACGGTCGACCCGGAGCGGCTGATGCCGGGAATCAATGCGACGGCTTGCGCCAGTCCGACAATCAAGGCGTCCTTGAAGGTGAGATCGCCGTCTCTTTTGCGTCCGCGCAGATTACGGATGAGCCAGAGCGCGACACCGGTCAGAAGCAGCGAGACGGCTACGGTTTTGGCCGAGGAGAAGTATGCTTCGATGTCCGACTTGAACAGCAAACCGATAATGACGGCGGGAATCGTCCCTGCGACGATATACAGCAGGAACAGAAAGTCTTTGCGGCATTCGGTCTCTCGTGTGCGGAGGTAGCGGAATCCGTTGCGAACGAGCCGGAAAATATCGCTTCTATAAATGTACATTATTGCAATCAATGAAGCCGTATTCGTAAGAATTTCGAAGCTGAGTCCGTTTTGCTGCATGCCGAGCAGCTTCTGGACGACGATCAGATGTCCGCTGGACGAGATCGGAATCGGTTCGGTTACGCCCTGAACGATACCTAATAGCAAGTACTGCAGCAGTTCAATGAATCGTTCCATTTCCAACCTACTTTCTTTCGTTAAGCGTTGCAGCTATTCTCTAAGCCGGGTCATTTTAATAGAGTAGACGAGCCTGTGTGCCTTGTCAACGACCGGGAGGGCCGAAGGCGCCCAGGGCTTCGCAAGGAGATCGGCCGTCGGCGGCAAACGGCGCTGCCGCTGTTGCCAATGAGAAATGTTATCAATTAAGATGAGTATACTAGCTGACACAGCGCGAGGAGCAAGGGGACGAGCGACGAAATGAATCTGAAGAGCCAGATCCTGTTATGGAATCACGCCAATGTGAGAATCATGGATATTCGTCTTAAAACGTTGGAGGCGGGCGAGCGGTGGCAAGCCTATCGATTGCCCTCCAGCGCTTTTCTGTTCACCGTTAGAGGAAGCGGGAGAGTGGAGATGGAAGGCCGGCTTCATCGGATTCGGGGCTATCACTTATTTCACGGGGGCAAAGGGCTCGAGCTGGAGGTTTGGGCGGAGGAGGAGCTTCACTTGTATCTGATTCTGTACAGAGCAACGCTAGCGCTTCCCTGTCCGCCCGATGTCGCGCTGCTGGCCGAGAAGGATAATCCGTTCTATTACCGGTACGAATTCGCTCCGCGTTACCCGATTTCCCTGCATGACAAGCTTGAAGCGCTCGATAAGGAGTGGCAAGAGACAACGGGGTTGGGCAAGGTGCAGGCCAAGGCCATTTTCTATCAATTTGTCCATGAGCTGCTGTGGCAGCTTCGGCAGCAAGAGATCGAGCCGGCGAAGCCGGATATCGCCGAGCTGGCCATTCGCTATATTCATGAGCGTTTCCATGAGCCTCTGACCCTTGATTCGATAGCCGAGGCGCTGGAATGCAGCGGAGGACATCTGTCAAGAATGTTCAAGAACAGAACGCATACGAGCCCTATTCACTATCTTGGTCAGGTGCGGGCAGACCGAACGAAGAACATGCTCCTGCGGACGGATGCGACGCTGCAAGAGATCGCCGAAGCTGTGGGATTCCCGGATGCCCATTCCCTGAGCCGCAGCTTTAAGAAATACTTCGGACTATCTCCCGCTCGTTACCGCATGAAAGGAGGCAAGTCATCGGCAGATCGGGATTTGCCCAGTGGGATGCAAGGAATTGCCGTTTTGCAAAAGACTGCTCGTCTCTATAATGATACTGAAAATCATTATCAAATAGGTGTGGGGAGAGAGTCATTCATGCAAAACAGATCCAAAATCGCCGCCATGACGTTGGTCATGTGTTTGTCGTTTCTGATGAACGCTTGCTCGGGGACGGCCAATACGAACCCGCAGGCATCGGCGAAGCCGTCCGAATCGGCCATTGTCGCGAAGCCCTCGGTCAGCCCGTCGGCCAGCCCGACCCAGGAAGCCAAGAGCGCCACAAGAACCGTATCGACTCCGAAAGGAGACGTGGTAATTCCGGCCGAGCCGCAGCGAGTAGCCGCCGATCAATACATGGGCCATCTGCTGAAGCTCGGCATCGTGCCGATCGGCGTCAGAACGTTCATGCTGGGCGAGGGATGGCTGGAGAAGGCGGGCATCGATAAAGAAGTGCTGGCGGGCATTGAGGATATGGGAGGCTTCCCGATGAATCTCGAGAAGCTGGTCGAGCTGGAGCCGGATCTGATTCTCGGATCGGTCGAGGGGAATATCGAGCAATATGAGAAGGTCGGAACGACCGTCTTCTTGCCGTACTGGACAGGCAAATCGACGGCAGACCCTCTGCAGAAATTCAGGAGCATCAGCGACATATTCGGCAAACGGGAGGAAGCGGAAGCCTGGATTGCGGAATATGAGCAACGCGTCGCGGAGGCACGGAGCAAAATCGCGGGGATCGTCAAGGAAGGCGAGACGGTGTCCGTTCTGCAAATCGGGGATAAAGCGGTCTACGTGCTGGCCGCGGTCGGAGGCAATTACGGGTCGTCCACCATCTATCAGATGCTGCAGCTGCCGCCTACGGAGATCGCCAAGAATATGATGGAAGGCTTCGAATCGATATCGGCGGAAAGCTTGCCTGAATATATGGGAGACCATATTTTCGTCTATTACGGGGAGCCGGAGGCTACGAAGCGGATGCTCGAGAGCGAACTGTGGAAGGGGCTTCCCGCTGTAAAGAACGATCGGGTCTACTTGTTCGGCAATGAGTTTCACGACGAATTCGTCATGGAGGACCCGTATTCCCTGGATCTTCAACTGGATACGATCGTGAATCTGCTGCTGGCCAAGAAGAAGTAACAGGCCGCTTGGAGCAAGGAGCCCAATCGCCGGACAATCGGCGGTGGGGCTCTTTTCATTGTTGACGATGAAGAAAAGATATATTATTCTAATATTGTTTCGTATGAAACAATATTATGAATTGATACTTACAATCATCTGATTACATTTGTAATAATAAAATTTCAATGGAAACAATATGTTGCGGGAGGGAACTCGAATGGATCGGAAACAGCTGGCCAAGCTGGATGTGCATGAGACGTTTATTAAACTCATCCATCAGATGGAGAGCCACGAGGCTCGGTGGAATGAAGCGGTATTGACCATCTTCGGGGAAGAGCTTCAGGGGAATCAGAGCATGACACTGACCGGAATTCACGTTTTGTCCTGCATCGGTGAGCATGAGCCGATTAACCAGACGGGCATCGCGGAGAAGCTAGAGGTCAGCAAAGGCAACCTCTCCAAAATATGCACCAAGCTGGAGAAGAACGATCTGGTTCGCAAAACGCAGCTTAACGACAACAAAAAGGAGCTATTCTATCGTTTGACTCCGAAAGGGAAAAGGCTGTTCGATCTGCATGAGATCGGGCATCGCATGGTGCAGAATCACTTTCTTAATTTTCTGGATCGATACAGCGAATCGGAGCTGGCGACGGCCAAGCGCTTCTTAATGGATGTCATCGGATATTGCCTGGAAATCGAAGGGGTGGATTGGTATGAGTCTCTCAAGCTTGATTAGAGAACGAAGAAGCATCCGCAGATTCAACAAGGCCCCGGTGTCGCGGGAGACGGTCGAGGAACTGCTGGAGCAGGCAACCCGACTGCGCGACCCGGACGGCGACATGCGGTGGCGCTGCATCTATGCGGGCTCGCCGGAGGCGAACCAGCACCTGGTCGACAGCATGCTGGCCAAGGTAAAGGAAAATAAATGGGTCCGCCTGATGCCGGCCAAATGGATGGACGTTGCCGCCAGAAAATTCGCCGAGATTCCCGCGCATCTGATCGTACTCGCCCAGACAGATCCGGACCGCAGCATGAACGATCGGATCTATGCGGATACGTGCCGGGTCCTGCAAGCCTTTCAGCTGCTCGCTTGGGAGCAGGGCCTGGGCATGCTGTGGGACACGGAAAAGCTGATCCGGAACAAGGCTTTCTATTCCAGCATCGGCATGCGGGAAGGGGAGAGGTTTGTCGGGATTTTGCATATGGGGCACTTCGATAAGCCGCCAAGAGGAAGAGGAAGGACGCCCGCCGACAAAAAATGGTCCGTCTATACGGAAAGCGTTCACTAAAGCCGTACGAGGCAGGGAGGGAGCAAGTATGAAGCTAGCCGATTATTTAATGGATTGGCGCAACGTGACGCAGTTTCAGGATCGTCCCGTAGCGCGGGAGCTCGTGCTGGAAGTGCTTAACGATGCGGTATGGGCGCCCAATCATGGGCTAAGAGAGCCCTGGAGATTCGTCTATGTGGATCAGGAGGGCATGCAGGCCATGCGACAGCTGCAGCAGCCTTCTCCGGCCCATCTCCTTATCATCGCGAAAGAGGACGAGGACCCTCACAGAAGGGACGAGGATTTGGCCGCCGTATGCTGCCTGGTTGCCAACTTCGAGCTGCTCGCCAGAGAGAAGAGGCTTGGCACGAGGAGATCGATGCCGGATTGGATTTACGATCCGGAGCTGCGCAAGCGGTTCGGCATCCGGCCGAATGAACGGATCGCAGTCGTTCTCGATCTCGGGCATATCGATCCCGCTGCTGACGGAACGCCTGCGGCTGCCGATCGCATCAGCCTCGAATTGCTATAACGTTCTTGCTTCAAGCATGCTGATTCGTTTGTACAAAAAGCTCGCGGAGAAAGTACATTGAGAGTTCCGCGCCCTTTCCGTATGATTGTCCGTGTAGCAATTGAGAATGAGTATCAATTGCAAGGAGATCAAGGAGAGGGGATTCCTATGAAAGGCTGGAAAAACAAAACGATCGCTGCGGCAGCGGCGATTCTGATGCTTGTCGCGCTGGCGGCGTGCGGCAGCGAGAAGGAGAAGACGGATGCGCCTTCGGCATCGCCGACGCCTACAGCGGCTGCCGCGACGAAATCGGCGGAGCCGTCGCAGGAGACTGGAAAGGAAAGCGAAGAAGAGACGCGGATCGTCAAGGACGAATTCGGCGAGGTAGAGGTTCCGGTCCATCCGAAGCGTGTCGTCGGCGTCTATGTAGAGGATTACCTCAAAGCTCTGGGAGTTACGCCGGTTGCGCAGTGGTATCACCCGCTCTGGGGCAAGCAGGACTACCTGAATATGGACGTTCCGTTGTTCGATATGACGGGCAGCATCGAGGCGCTTCTTGCGCATGATCCGGATCTGATTATCGTGGACGGGGCAGCGGATAAGGAGAAATACGAGCAGTATTCGAAGATTGCGCCGACGGTTCGTCTGCCGGAAAACGTGCTGGCGAGCTCGCGGGACATTCTGAGGTCGGTAGCCGATGCGTTGAACATTCCGGAGAAAGCCGACAGCGTCATTGCCCAGTACGAGCAGAAGATCGCCGATGCGAAGGCGAAGCTGGAGTCGGCGATCGGCAAGGAGACGGTAGCGGTCATTCGTCTGAATGTCGGCGAGAAGACGCTGGCGCTGTTCGGGGTGAGGAATCGGTATACCGGAATGCTGTATTCGGAATTCGGGCTTGAGCCTCCGAAAATGGTGAAGGAGATGACGGAGTTCCAAAGCATACTGTCGGAAGAAGCGATACCGAATTTGGATTTCGATCACATTATCTTCCTGACCTCCAATGGAAGCTGGGATTCACCTGAGAATCAGGAGGACATCGAGGGGCTGAACAGCCCGCTCTGGAAAACGGTGCCGGCCTTCAAGAAAGGAAACATCTATAAGGTCGAGCGCTCGCATTGGCAGAGCGGAGCCATTACCGCCAACGGCATGAAGCTGGACGATCTGACGAGGCTGCTGGTTAAATAAGGATAACTAACGGAAGTAAGAGACTGAGAGCCGCCCGCAGGGGGATGTCTCCAGGAATAAGCTCATCTTCAAGCAAACAGGTTTAGCAAATCAACCTTCTGCTTGGAGGGGGCTTTATTTGTTTCCCCGCGTGCTCCTCCATTGCTGAGCCTCCTATTTTCGAATACACTATCTCCAGTGTCATTGAAAATCATTCTCAACATAGATGAAGGAGCAACGAGACATGCAGGACGAAGCGATCCGCACGAGGCAGCCCGTATATTATTCGATGTCCTCCATCGTATTCAAGCGGGAAAACCCGCAGACGCGGCATACGTTCGCGACAGGAACGCAATATGCGCTGATCGCGGTGACGGCGGGACACGGAAGAATGGTCTTGGCGGGGACGGGTTATCCGCTGCGGCAAGGAAGCTGCATGCTGATCGGCCCTGCATGCTCCTCCCGGCTGGAGGCGGAGGAGGGAGGACTGAGCTATTACCGGCTGGGCTTCGAAGCGATCGCTGCGGTCAAGAACAGCGAGGCGCTCCCGCGGACTGGCGGCTTGCCGGCTCCCGGCGCGCTAGAGTGCTCCCCGTTCTCGCAGGGTCTGCTGCTGCTGGATGCTCTCTATCGCCAGCGCGAGGCGGAGGACGAGCTGGAGGTGTTCGAGAATCAAGTGCGCTTCGAGCAGCTGCTGCTGTTTCTCTTCAAGCAGAACCGCGCGGCCGGCTACGAGCAGCGGACGCGACAGGCGGTGCTGCAGTCCATCGAGGAGTTGGAGCACAATTACGCCCAAGCATTCACGGTAGATCAGCTTGCCCTTCGCGCAGGCACGAACCGGGCCAAGTATACGCAGATGTTCAAAGACTTGACCGAGCAGCTTCCTCTCGAATATTTGAACGGCCTGCGAATAGAGAAGGCGCAGCAATTGCTGCTGTTGTCGCAAGACAAGCTTGTCGATATTGCGAATGCGGTAGGCTTTAACGACGAGTATTATTTCAATCGGCGATTCAAACAGGAGGTCGGGGTGACGCCTGGACAATTTCGCCGCCATCATCGGAATCCGGATCGCATATTCGCGCCATTTCTGGAGGATTTTCTAATGGCGCTCGGCATTACGCCCGCCGTTCAGTTCTCGGGAAAGAATTGGGGGAAGCAAGGATATCTGGCCATGCATGCGGTGCCGGAATTCGATGTCACGACCGGGGACTGGCAGGCGCTGTCTCGCTTTCAACCGGAGATGATTTTATTGGACGGGGGTTATCGCCGCTGGAACCTGGATAAGTACAAGCGAGTCGCGCCCGTGTTCAGACTGCCGTCGACAAGCGAGGACTGGCGTTCGACGCTTCACGCGATCGCGGCCGTGTTCGGCGTTCAGGATCGGGCGGCGGAGGTCATTGGCAGCTATGAAAGTCTGGTTGAGACGGCAAAGGAACGGCTTAGCGGCTTACGGAAACAGCGGCAATGCGTAGCTGTGCTTCGCGTCTCGGCCCGGTCGATCCTGCTGTATGGCGGAGACGGCCGAGGCTATACGGGGCCGATCCTCTACGGCGATTTGGGACTTGCGGAGCCTGCGCTCGTTCGCGAGATGAAGGATCAGGAGCGCAGGGTTGAGATTTCGCCGGAGGCGTTGGCCCGGCTCGATGCCGATCATGTATTCGTGACGTTCGACAACAGCGAGGGCGAGGGGCGCAAGCTTGTCGACAGTCCTCATTGGCAGGCGCTCCCGGCTGTGCGGAACGGATGCGTCCACGAGGTTGATTTCTGGGCTTGGATGAACTACGGCGTATTGTCCCATATTCGCAAGATCGAGGATGTCTTGAAGGCGCTGGCGTAGCTGCGCATGCTTCATGGCCCCATATAAACCGGCTGCTCCTCTGGCATTGCTGCGCCTGAGAAGCGCCGGTTGTTCGCGTGTCTACTTTACCGCTCACTCTTCACGCGCTACGTGCCAACAATCGTTGACGCATGAAGATCGGCTTGCTATACTTCCATTATCGATATAATTATCGATAATATTATCGATAATAAATGAAGGAGAGATGGGTTATACCCTTTCGATTGGACGAACGAGGTCATTCGTTAAGCGAGCAGGTGTATTTGGCTTTGCGGGAGTCGATCGTCCGGGGCGAGCTGTATCCGGGCTACCGTATGCTCGTGCTTGAGATTGCGACCGCTTTGAAGGTCAGTCAGGCCCCGGTCAGGGAGGCGCTGGAGCGGCTTAAGCAGGAGGGCCTGCTTGTGGGCAAGCCCAATAAAGGGTCGATCGTCGCCGAGATCAAGCAGGAAGAGATCGAGGAAATCTATGCGCTGAGAGAGCTGATCGAGTGGGATGCCGTGCGGAGAGTCATTCCCCGGCTGGACGAAGGAGACTTCGAGCGGCTCATCGGGCTGTACGACGGCATGGTAGAGGCGGCCAAGGAAGAGGATTTATTTCGCTTCATCGATACCGATATGGAATTTCACGGTTATTTTTTCGAGAAATCCGGTAATCAGACCATTTTGCACATTTGGCGGCAGATTGCGGTTAAGCTTAAGCGTTTCATGGCAATAACAAACAAGCTCTACTATCCGGACCTGCTGTCCATTGCCATCAGTCATGCTCCATTAATCGAGGTGCTGAGGGACGGGGATGAACAGAAGATCGAGCAGGCTTACGTCCGGCATATGAAAGAGGTCTGGTGGCGCATGGGGCGAAACAAGTCCCTGAAATAAGCTTCGCGACAGGAAGGAGAGGCTACGGGAAAAATGGTGCAAACGTCAAGTGAGAGATTGAGGCAGACGGGAATCGATGTAGTTACCTTCGGCGAAACGATGGGACTGCTGCTGGGCGGACCGAAAGGCATCGAGCATGCCGGCAGTCTGGACAAATCGTTCGGAGGCGCGGAGAGCAATGTCGCCATCGGGCTCGCGCGGCTCGGACACTCCGTCGGATGGTTCGGCCGTCTGGGCAATGATCCGATGGGCCAGATGATTCTGAAGGGCATTCGCGGAGAAGGCGTAGACGTCTCGGGGGCGTCGTTGTCAGCGGATGAGCCGACGGGCTTGATGCTGCGTGAGCAGCTATCGGGCAAAACCTCGGTTTATTATTACCGCAAGCTGTCGGCGGCGAGCGCGATGAAGCCGGAGCATCTGAACCCGGAATACATTGCGGCTGCGAAGTATTTGCATGTGACGGGCATTACGCCGGCGCTTAGCGAGAGCTGCCGGGCTACCTTGCGGGAAGCGATTCGCATCGCCAAGGCGAACGGAGTCAAGATCGTCTTCGATCCGAATCTGCGACTGAAGCTGTGGGGCTTGCAGGAGGCGCGGGAGACGCTGCTGCAAATTGCCGAAGAGGCCGATTATTTCCTGCCCGGACTGGATGAGCTGCAGCTGTTGTACGAAACCGAGGATTTCGAGCAGATCGTCGGCAGGCTAAGGCAGTTAAACGCTCAATGCGTTGTGAAGGGCGGCGCAGACGAAACCTATGTCGTAGGCGAGACGCAGGTGACAGCGGTGCCGTACTTCCAAGCCAAGCACTTCATCGATCCGATCGGAGCCGGAGACGGGTTCTGCGCGGGATTCTTGTCCGGCTTGCTGCGGGGATTCGAACCCGTAGAGGCGGTTCGTCTCGGCAATCTGGTCGGCTCGCTGGTCGTACAGATGGCAGGAGACTGGGAAGGGCTCCCAACGTTAGCCGAAGTCGAAGCGATTCTGGGCAATCAGAAGCATATCGAAAGATAAGATCAACCTGGGAAGGAAGACATAAGCCATGAACAAAATAAAAACGATTCAAAGATTGGTAGACGCAGGTGTCGTCGCGGTGCTCCGCGGCAAGGACGCGAACGAGGTTGCCGAGATGGCGGAGCAAGCGATCGCCGGCGGAATTAAAGCGATTGAGGTCACGATGACAGTGCCCTCGGCGTTGAAGGCGATCGAGAAGCTTGCAGCCAAATATTCCAGCACGACTACCGATCCGGACAAATTCGCCATTATCGGCGTGGGTACGGTGCTCGATCCCGAGACGGCGCGGGCGGCTATTCTGAGCGGCTCCGAATTCGTCGTGGGACCGGCGTTGAATCCGGCGACGGTTGCGCTCTGCAATCGTTACCGCGTGCCGGTCATGCCAGGCGTCATGACGATCAAGGAAATTCAGGAGGCGCTTGAGCTGGGCGTCGATATCGTCAAGCTGTTCCCGAGCACGACGCCGGCCATGATCAAAGCGATCAAGGGTCCATTGCCGCAGGCGAACGTGATGCCGACAGGAGGCGTTACGCTGGACAATGTGGGCGAATGGATCGCCGCAGGCGCCGTAGCCGTCGGCATCGGCTCCGATCTGACGAACGAAGCCGTGAAGAAAGGCGATCTTAGCCTTATTGCGAAGCGCGCGGCGCTGTATGCCCAAGCGTTTAAGGCTGCCAAAGCATCGATTTAACCTATCCATTAATTTTGCATTCCTACCGCGCTGCGGACCGAATGCCTGTAAGAGCAAACCTTGCCAATCGGCGCGGGTTTGCTCTTTTTTGTTATGACCGGAGCAAGGGTGCGCCAGCGGCGGCAGCGGACAGAGAATGGAGTGCGCAGCGATTCCGTTACGGTCATGATGACCGCCGTCACTACCGGGGCAGCGTCATATTGACATAAAATTTGAGAGCAGGTTACACAAAAGACTATTTTTGGGACCGAACGAGGATGGATCTTACGCAAGGAAGCATCACCAATTTTCTTGAAAGGATTGTGAGATCAAATGCTTAACGAACAGCACACCGTGATCGGAGCAGCGCTCATGGGCGAAACGGCGGTGCAGGGCGCGCTCGTCGAGGTTTACAGCGTAGGCTTGCGGGACGAAACGCGAATCGGGGAGGCGATGACGGATGAATGCGGGCGATTCCGGGTTGCGTACGATGTCGCGGCGTTCAGGAGGACGGGAAGGAAAACGATAGATCTGCGGGTGAAAGCTTCGCATCGGGAGATGGAAGTTGAACCTTTCGTTTCCTCGGTTATCTACCGTGCGCGGGGGAGCGAGTCTATCACGATTCATTTTGTGCCGCTCAAGCCGCAGGGAACGGAATGGGAAAGAGTGGAATCCGCTCTGGAGGAGCTGCTGAACGGAGAAGAGCCGACCGGCTTGACGGAGGAGGAGGCCGTGTACGCGTCCGGCGCGAGCGGTATCCCGATTGAGCGGGTGCTGAACTGGAGGGCCGCGCATGTCCTGAGTCGAGGGGATAACGGAGAAGTGGCCGCGCAAGCCTACTACGGCTTGCTCAGGCAAGGTTTGCCGGTGGAGGGGGAAAGCCTTGCCGCGATTGATCCGGCCGAGCTTGAAGCCGCCTTCGTCAAGGCAGAGACGCTGGGGCAGATTTCTCCTCAAGTCAAGGGAGAGCGCGAAGCGAACCTGCGCCAGCTGCAAGAGATCGGTCGCCGGAAAACACGACAGGAGAACGGCATCGCCGCGTCGGCCAGGCTGCCCCTCCCGGCTGAAGCTGTCCCTGACTCCTTGAACGAGAGTCTCGCCCGTCTCATTGGTCGACAGCCTCTGCCTCCGATGGAGGAAGCGGAAACGAACGTCCGGGCAGAGAAGCGCGCTGCGATTTCGTCCGAATCAGCCGCAGCTAGCCCGAAGGATATCCCGCAGCCGCAGGAAGAATGGCTGCGCCGGGAGCGCAACCTGTTTCCGGAGCTGGACATGGACAGCGCATTGGAAGAAGCCCGTCGATCCGGCCGCTTTCATAATCCATTGCGCGAGAGGCTGGCTCGGTTTTTCGAGCAATCGCCGGATTTCGATCTCGGCTCGACAGTCGTCGACGAGTATGTGGGCAATGGCGCGGGAAGCTTGCACAAGAGCGAAGCAGAGCAGGAGACGGCAGCGCTGGTTTCCCGGCTTAAGGCCTGGCAGCGGGCGTATCAGATCAGCCCTCGGCCCGAAAGGATGCAAGAGCTGCTCGCTAACGGGCTCGAATCGGCGCTGGATGTGGTCAGCCTGGGAGAACAGGCCTTCGTCAAGCTCCTCGGGCCGTCGCTCGGAGGCGATGACGAGGCGAAAGCCGTCTATGCGCAGGCCGATCAGGTCCATGCGACAACCGTTCAGCTGTATGTCTCGGCCTATCAAAGCATGCACGATATTACACCGGCCGCTCTGGGCGGCTCGGCGCTGAACGAGCAGCTCCGAAAGGCGCTTCCCGACTGGGCGGCCTTGTTCGGCAGACTTGAGCTGTGCGACTGCGCGGAATGCAAGTCGGTCTATAGCGCCGCAGCCTATTATGTCGATCTGCTGCAGCTGTTGAACCCGAAGACGCTCCTTCCCGGCATGACCGAGCGTCCGCTGGACGCGCTGAGACGGCACCGGAGAGACCTGGAGCATCTGAAGCTGACCTGTGAGAATACGAATACGCTCGTTCCTTACATCGATCTCGTCAATGAAGCGTTGGAAAGCTATATTGTCCATGGCTATCCAATCGCCAACAATACGGACGCGGGCAGCGCGGCGGAGGACTTGAGCGTCAATCGCGAGTACAGCGATTCCTTTCCCGAAAGCATCACAAACGCGGCTGCGACAGCCGTAAAGCATGCGGTATTTCCGCTTTCCCTGCCCTTCGACCGGGCGCTGCATTCTACAGGCGCGTATCTGGAGAGGCTGGGAACCGATCTGCATGAGCTCAAATCCGCGTTCCCGGACGGCCATCCCGCCTACGCATTGGCGGGCGATTACCTCGGGCTGTCCTCGATGGAGCGGAACATCTGGATGGGGCGGCTGGAACGCCAATTGTGGGAATTTTACGGCTACTCTTCGGCGACGGTGTCTACAAACGGGCTATGGGGAGAGTATTACTCGAATCAGGACTTATCGGGCGCTCCGGTCTTGACGCGAATAGACGGACCGATTACGCAGACGTGGCATCATGAGCCTCCGGCGCCGACGGTGCCGAAGAAATTCAGCGTTCGCTGGACCGGCGCGATCGTCCCTAAGCGGTCGGGAGCGATGAAGCTGCACTTCGATGGAATGAGCGGAGGGTATCGCTTATGGTTCAACGGAGCGCTGCTGTTCGACCGCTGGAATGTGGTCAATCCGGAAGTCGGCGTTACGCAGCCGATTCCGATGCAGGCGGGACAATCCTACAGCCTGCGAATTGAATACCGCTGCGGAGGGGGCAGCGGAGAATGGACCCATTTGGCCTGGACGCCGGCGGAAGGCAACACCATCGAGGCGATCCCCGCCGAGGAGCTTCGCACGCTGCAGCCTTGGCATCAGCATCTGTCGAATGTCGCTGAGTTTCTGAAGCGCGCGGAGATCAGCTATGACGAATTGCTGGAGCTGCTCGGCTCGAAATATTTGAACGCGAATCCCGCTGTCCCGAACGTTTGGATTATGGCCCAATCCGACCCGGGCGAGCTGGAATACAGCTGGCTGCAAAATGTGTCGTTCGACAATTATGCGCCGCTGCGCGACATTCACCGATTTTTGCGATTGCGACGGAAGCTCGGCTGGAGCGTTCGCGAGCTGGACAAAGCGCTTAGCGCTTTAGGACGCGAGCGGGAGTCTTTCCTCGTGGAACTGGCGGACATGAAGCGGCTGCACCGGGCGCTGGGGCAGAGCCGCACTACGGAAGCGGAGCTGTACAGCTTGTGGAGCACGCTGGATACGGACGGGGACGATTCGCTGTACGCCCGGCTGTTCCAGAACAAAGCGCTGAGCAATCCGCCCGATGCAGACTTCGCCTTGCTTAGCGGGGGCAAGGAGATTCGCGGGCATGCGCTGCCGCTTCAGGCTAAGAAGTCCCAACTGCTTGCGGTGCTTCGCTGGAAGGAAAACGATCTGCAGGCTGTGCTGGAAGCGACCGGTTTAGCCGGACCGAATACGAAGCTCACGCTGGCGAATCTGTCCGTCTTGCATCGCTACGCCTTGCTCGGACGTCTGCTGTCGCTTGCGATCCCGGAGCTGATCGCCCTGCTGCGAATGACGGATACGCCGGCATTTCGTTCGCCGGCAGATACGCTCGCGGTAGTCGCCCTGAATAAAGAGCTGCTGGAGGCCGGTTCCCGGATCGGCGAGCTCAGTTATTTGCTGGGCGACCGGGAGCTGCAGAATCAGCTTATGGCGCCAACCGATTTGGCGGTAGGCCAGCTTATGAGCGCATTGGCGGACGGATATCGCCGCATTCGGGAATCGGCAGCCGGGGGACAGGAAGCAGAGGCCGCGCTTGTTCGAGTATTCGCGATCCAGTCGCTGGCGGGAGCGTTAGGCTTGTCGGATGAAGCCGTATCCGGACTCCTAGAGCGTCTGCTGCGCTGCTCCGACGCCAACAACCCCGGCGCTCCGATGATCCGCGACTTTCTGACGCTGGACCCTGTATCGCTTCCAATCTCCTATCGCAAGCTTCACAAGGCGGCGCACTTGATCAAGAGCCTGGAGCTGGAGCCGGAAGAGCTGCAGTATTTCCATGACAATTCGGTCCATTTCGGCGGCCTTGACTTTAATGCCCTTCCTGCCGGGGAACAGCCTTCGGCCGCCGAGCTTCGCGCCTTGTTCGGCCAATGGCGTCTGCTGGCGCAATACAAGCAGCTCAAAGGCTTGCTCCGGCCCGGCGCTCCGGGTTGGCTGAAGCTGTTCGCGGAAGCCGGCAAGCCGGAGGCTTCGCCGGAGAAGCTGATTGGGCTGCTGAGCGAGTTGACCGGCTGGGACTCCACCGAGCTCGCCGTAATCGTCGGAGAGTCAGGCTGGAAGCTGACCCCGGCAAGCTTCGTAAATCCGTCGCGGATTCCGTCGCTGCGCAACGTGCTGCAGCTAAGCGAACGCATCGGCATTCCTGCGGCGAAGTGGCTGGGTTGGACGAAGGAGCTCCCGGATGCCGCCATGGCCCGTGAAGTGAAGAATGCCGCCAAGTCGCGGTTCGACGAGCAAGCATGGCGGCAGATCGCAGCCGTCGCAGAGGATGGACTCCGCGAGAAATGGCGCGATGCGTTAGTCGATTACGTGCTGCAGATGCAACCGATCAAGGCTAACGGAATCGGGAACGGCAACCAGCTATTCGAATATTTCCTGATTGATGTCGAGATGAACGCCGCCATGAAGACTTCAAGAATCAAACAGGCGATCTCATCCGTGCAGTTGTTCGTGCAGCGCTGCCTGTTGAATCTGGAGCCCGGCATCTCCCCAGGTTCGATCAATACGGACATGTGGGAGTGGATGAAAAGCTATCGGGTGTGGGAAGCCAACCGCAAAATTTTCCTCTATCCGGAAAACTGGCTGGAGCCCGAGCTGCGGGATGACAAGACGCCGTTCTTCGAGCAGCTGGAGCAGGATCTTCTTCAGTGCGAGGTGAACGACGGCAATCTCGCCCAAGCGTTCGGCCGCTATCTGACTCAACTGGACGAAGTGTCCCGACTGGATATCCGGGCGTTGCATCGCGAGGGGCAGGATATGCATGTCTTCGCTAGAACGTATTCTGTGCCGCATGCGTATTATCATCGCATTCGAAGCAAGGAAGGCTGGACGCCCTGGAGCAAGATCGACGCGGACATTCAAGGAGATCATCTGGTACCTTATTCCTTCAATTCGAGCCTGTATTTATTTTGGAGCCAATTCGAGAAATCCGCCGAGCAGAAGGATAACCGGCCGACGGGCTCGCAGCCGGGGGCTTCCCAGGAACGGATGTCGGTGAAGCTGGCCTGGTCGGAGTTCCGCGACAGCCGTTGGTCGGGCAAGCGCGTATCGGCCGAGAGCCTGTTCTTGCAGATGCTGACGCCTACGGATACGCTTGAGCAGGCGAGGAAGCTTTACCATATCCACGTTCAGCGATTATCGACCGGAGAGGATCTGGCGATTGAGATTCGTTACAAGCCAGAGCCGCAGGGCAACGATGGCTTCCAAACCTGGATATACGGAAGATTGATTTATAACGCTTCGCGCAAAAGCACGAAAGTCCTCAACCGATCTTCGGCCGAACGGGCTATTGTGGTCGCGCCCGATAATATGGAAAGAACGGACACGATGTTTCAAGCCGAACAGGATGCTCTGCTTGCGATCCCTTACGGCAGGGATACGAGGCGCTTCGGACCGAAGATCAAGCTGATGGAGCAGACAAAAGGGACGACGCGGTTCGTTGTGCCTTCGGAGCGCAGGGATTTCTCCTTCTACCAGGATGAGCGGACGTTGGCTTACGTTCATCAGGACTACTATCGTACTTATTACGCGGAAGAGCCCGAAGGGGCCGCCACGAAGACGATGCAATATGAAATGCTGTTCCATCCGCTGGTCAGGGACTTCATCCGGCTGTACAACGCCCGGGGGGTCAAAGGACTGCTTTCGCTGGACGCCCAGCGGCTGACGAACGAGCTGGGTTATCCGCGTATCTTCCATCAGACGTACAGTCCGACTTCGAATCTATGGGGCTCGCCGGAGGAGAATGTCGATTTCCGCGTTATGAGTGCTTACGGCATTTACAATTGGGAGATGTTCCTGCACATTCCGCTGCTCCTGGCAGACCGGCTTTGCAAGGAGCGGAGATTCGAAGAGGCTTTGAAATGGTACCATTACGTCTTTAATCCGACGATCGATTCCAGCGAGCCCGCGCCGGCGAAGTATTGGCGATTCCTCCCTTTCTTTCAGAATACGGAGGAGAATCGGATATGGAGGCTGTTAACCGCCTTGGCGGACCCAAGCGGCGACCCCGACGTCAAGAAGGAGCTTCAGGAAGAGATCGCCGCCTGGCGCGTTCATCCGTTCGAGCCGCACCGAATCGCGAGAATGCGTATCGCAAGCTATCAGAAATCCGTTGTCATGAAGTATATCGATACGCTGGTCGCCTGGGGAGACGATCTGTTCGCCCGGGACACGATTGAATCGATCAACGAAGCGACACAGCTTTACGTGACGGCGGCTAATCTGCTCGGAGCCCGCCCGCAGCGCATTCCGGAGATGACGAAAGCCGCGGATCAATCCTATGCTCAGCTGCGGCAAGTCGGACTGGACGATTTCTCGAACGCGCTTGTGACGGTGCAGAACCGGTTCCCGTCGGTCAAGGTGCAGCCGTCCATCGGCCCCAACGGTGCGCCGCTTGGCGCGGGGGTCGGCAGGTCGCTGTATTTCGGAATTCCGAAGAACGACAAGCTGCTGGCTTACTGGGATAAGGTAGAGGACCGCTTGCGGAAAATCCGCAACGGCTTGAATCTCGAAGGCGTTTCCCGGAGACTGGCTCTCTTCGAAGCGCCGATTGATCCCGCAGCTGCTGTGTCCGCCGTTCGCGGCGGAGCGGGTGCCGGGTCCGTGCTAGCGGACACGCTTCAACCGCTGGGCAGCTACAGGTTCGCGGCAGTGCTGCCGAAGGCGCTTGAGCTGTGCGGCGAGGTTAGAGCACTTGGCTCCGCTCTGCTGTCCGCGCTGGAGAAGAAGGATGCGGAGGAGCTCGGCAGCCTTCGGGCGCGTCATGAGTCGTCTTTGTACCGGCTCATTAGACAGGTGCGCAGCAGCCAGATCGAGGAAGCCATTAACGCTATCGAAGGCCTGCAGAAGTCGCGGGCGGCTGTCGAACACAGGAGGAAGCATTACGCCGGGCTGCTGGCTGGGGGGTTCAATACGTTCGAGAATCTTCAATTGTTGGGCATGGGCGCTTCTGCCCTGCTGCAGGGGGTTGCCGGCGGCTCCGAGTTGCTGTCGTCCGCAGGCCACGCTCTGCCGGACGCCACACTTGGAGCGGCGGGCATATCCTCGCCATTAGCGGCGGCCCAATACGGGGGCTCGAACGCCGGCCGCTCGGCCAACTCCTTCGGTCAGGCCATGAAGACGCTGGCCTCGATTGTGGATACCGGAGCGGCGATGAGCGGAATCGTAGGCGGCTATAAACGCAGGGAGGCGGAATGGAAGCTTCAGGAGGAGCTCGCCTCGCGGGAGCTGGCGCAGATCGACACCTCGATCGCCGGGGCCGAGTTGAGGAAGGGAACGGCGGAACGCGAAATGGCCGGTCTTGAGCTGCAATTGGCGCAAGCGGACGAGACGGAGCAATATCTTCGCGGCAAATTCACGAATCGCGAGCTGTATCAGTGGATGGGAGCCCAATTGTCGACGCTTTATTTTCAAACCTATCAGCTGGCCTACAATATCGCGAAAAGAGCCGAGATGGCATATCGATTCGAACGAGGAACGGTGAATTCCGGCTTTATCCAGTTCGGCTATTGGGAGGGCTTGAGGAAGGGGCTCCTTGCCGGCGAGCGGCTGCATCTCGACCTGAAAAGGCTGGAGACGGCTTATTATGAACAGAATTCGCGGGATTACGAGATTACGAAGTCCATCTCCCTTGCGCAGCTTGATCCGATCGCGCTCATCGCGCTCAAGCATACGGGGACTTGCAGCATCGCATTGCCCGAAGAGCTATTCGATATGGACTACCCGGGTCAGTACATGCGCCGAATCAAAACCGTGAGCGTCTCCGTGCCTTGCGTAACGGGACCCTATACGGGCGTGCAAGGCAGGCTGACGCTGCTCTCAAGCCGCATTCGGGCAAGCGCGAGCGCGGCGGCTCCCTACAAGCGACAGCCGGACGATGCCCGATTCCTGCACGATTTCTCGGCGGTCCAGTCGATTGCTTTCAGCCATGCCCAGAACGATTCCGGCTTGTTCGAGCTATCGTTCCGGGATGAAAGGTATTTGCCGTTCGAAGGCGCGGGAGCCATCTCGGATTGGAAGCTGGAATTGCCGCGGGAGACGAACGCTTTCGATCTGGATACGATCTCCGATATCGTTATTCGAATCAGCTATACCGCGCGGGAAGGCGGAGACGCATTAAGGTCGGCGGCATTCAAGAGCGCCGTGCTTGAAGCGGCGGAGACTCAAGGAACGACGGCCTCACCTGCCCTGGCGTTGCCGGGACAGCCGAATCTTCGCAGGCTGTTCAGCCTGCGGCACGAGTATTCGTCGCAATGGCATCAATTCCTGAGCCCGCCGGGTTCCGCAGCAGGCCAGAGCCTATCGCTGATGCTGGAGGCGGCGCGGTTCCCTTATCGCTATCGCGGCAGGGTGCTGACGATTAACCGTGTCAAAGCGTATTTGAAGCTGAAGGAGGGGACGGCTTACCCGGGTCAAGGCTCGCCGCTGGAGCTGAAATTAACTCCTCCGGGAGGCGGAGACGGCGTTGCGGCGGAGCTCGTGTCGAACGCTGCGATTCTGCACGGGATGCCGTTCGCGGATTTCGAGCTCTCGTCGGAAGGCAAAGGTTATGGAGAGTGGCTGTTGTCTGCCGAAGAGGCTGCAATCGCAGCTCTGCCGGATGCATTGAAGACAACTATAAATGGTCGAACGAGGCTGAACGCGGATCGGATCGAGGACATTCTGGTCTTGTGCGAGTACGGAATTGTCTAAACGGCCAAGCGCTACACTTGCTTTAATTTTTGCGCCTAATTTGCTATGATGGGAGAAAGTGCATTCAAGGCTGAGAGCAGCCGGAAGCGGAGGCGCACATAACCATGACCACGAGCATCTTGGAGCAGATCGACAAGATCAACCGGCAATTGACCGTGAACGGATATAAGCTGACACCGCAACGAGAAACGACGTTGATGGTGCTTCTGGAGAACGAGAAGGATCATCTGAGCGCGGAGGAAGTGTTCATGCTCGTCAGGCAGAAGTATCCCGACATCGGCCTGGCTACGGTATACCGGACGCTGGAGCTTCTCGCCGAGCTGCAGATCGTGCAGAAAATGAACTTCGGAGACGGTGTCGCGCGGTTCGATCTCCGCATGGAAGGACACGACCATATGCATCACCACCTGGTATGCAAGGTGTGCGGAGCGCTGGAGGAAATCCAGGAGGATTGGCTGACGGATCTGGAGCAGAGAGTCGCGCAAGAGTACGGCTTCCGCGTTACCGATCACCGTCTGGACTTCATGGGAGTTTATCAGAACTGCAAGAACAACAACAGACCGTGCAAGAGAACGAGCAAAGCCGTTTCTTGAGCAGGCTGCGACAACGTCCCGGAGTGCTTCTTTAAGCGCAAATGGCGGGTGCAGAGATTTTCTCTGCCCCGCCATTTTTTTGTTGAGCTGTGCCCTCGCGTTCAGGGGGTGACGATCTTCCATTTCGTCACACGGCCTTGCGGCACCCATTCCGCGACGTAAATATGGCCGTCGTGCACGCATAATCCGTGCGGGGAGATGAAGCGGTCCGGGAGCCATTCCTCGGGCGGAATGTCCGGCCATCTTGGGTCCTCCCAGATGGAAGGGTTCTGACCCGCATGGACGGCGTTCTCGAACCGACCGTCAACTACGGTAATTCGGCCGTTCAGATCGGGCAGAACAAACCCGTGCTCGCCGAGCGCGGTCAAGTCGCACGGCAGCAGGAAGTCTCCGCCGATCGCTTCAACAGGCGTCCCGTCCAGGCGAAAGCTGACGAAGCGCCGGTGACGACGGTCCGCCACATACAGCAGCGGCTCTACGGCACGGGTATCGATGAACAGGCCGTGCGGCTCGTAGAATACCGGCTCCGCGCCTGATTTGCCTCCCCAGCACTGCAGCCAATTGCCTTCGCGGTCAAACCGATGCAACGCGTATTCTCCGTACCCGTCGACAACATAGATGTCCCCGTTCGGCGCTACGTCGATATCGGTTGGTTTGTATTGCTCGGGCGACCCGTACAGACTCGGGACAGGAGGCGCGCCGATCGTCAGCGCTTCTTCCCCGTCCAGCGTGTACTTGGCGACGAGATGGCGGGCGATGTCCGTCAGATAGACATATTCCTTGCCGTCCTCCTCCATTCTCAGGTGAAGGCCATGCGCACCCTTGGCGAACGAGCTGCCCCACGACTTCAGGAAATGACCGTCCCGGTCGAATATGGCAATCGCATGCTCGCTCATATTGAATACGAACGCGCGGTCGAGGGAGTCGAAGGCAATTCCGTGCGTAAATCCCAGCTTCACCGAATCGGGAACCTTGAGCCAGTCCGGGACAAGCTCAAGCCTGCAGCCGAAGTCAAGCATCGCGCACCGCCAGTACCGGGAACAGCGGCCCTTTCACCGGGTCGTTCTTGGACAGGTTAAGTCCGTCGGTCAGAGGATGGGACGCTCCGCTGAACGTAATGCCTTCCGGCATATAGATGATAGCCAGGGCCCTGCGGGGACGCTCGGTCATGTTCGCATGGGCGTAGTGGAACGTCAGGCCGTTATGGAACGTGCAGCTTCCGGCCTTAAGAGGAACAATGACGGGCTTGCGATCGTCCAATTGTCCGCCTTCGACATAATCGAAGATGTTCTGCGGCTCCAGGAAGTCGATGCCGGTCAGCTTGCCCAGCTTGTGCGACTTCGGAATAAAGGCCATGCAGCCGTTCTGCTCGTTCACATCGTCAAGCGCGATCCAGATGGACATCATCCCGGCTTCGGCTTCGTTGATGGGCCAGTAAGGGGTGTCCTGGTGCCATGGCGTCGGCTTGGAATCGTTGGGCATCTTCCACAGGCCATGGTCATGGAAAAGCCGCATCTTATCGACCCCGGCCAGCTGCAGCGCGGATTGGGCGAATCTTTCGTGAAAGCTGAATCTGCCCATTCCGGCATGGTCTCTCCAGGTGTTGACCTTCTGGTTCAGCACGCGATAATACAGCCCGCCTTGCTTGTCGGTTTGCACGGACCGTTCGCTGGTCGTCTGCATCGCTTCCTCCAAATATTCGCGCAGCAGCTCCAATTCATCGGCAGTCAGCATGTTGTCGATTTTTACGAAGCCGTTCTCTCTGTAGAAGGAGATGTGCTCCTCGGTAATTGGCGTATTCACGGTCATTGTTGTTTCCTCCTTCGGAATGGTCACGCTTACATTTCTTATCTTACAAGCATGAGGGAAGGGTGTGTATGGAGAGAAGTCCGAACTTTTTGTAAAAAAGTCGAATCGAATGAAAGCCGATTTACTAAGGATTGCGGCATGATATAATCGTGAAAAAGACGAGCGGTCGAATGAAAGGGAGCGATTGCATGGCCAGTCCGACCCGGGTGGATTACAGGACATTGTCGCCGTATGTACGCTTCGTGCATGAGGTCAACCTGCCTGCAGGCTTGCATATGCCGGAGAGACATATTTACGATCATGAATTTATTTATGTAGTCAAGGGAGCAGGCCGATTGCGGATCGAGGAGCGGATCTATGAGATGGGCCCGGGCAATCTTCACTACATTCGGCCGCATCGGGCGAACGAAATGAAGATCGTCGGCGACGAGCCGATGCATTGCTTTGCGGTCCATTTCGATTTTGTATTTCTCGGGGAGGCGGAGGACTTCTCGCCGTATGCGGTATATATGGGGAGCAAAGCGGAGGAGGTCGCGCCGGATACGAATTGGCTTCGCGCCAGACCGGACGCGGAATGGAGCGACGTAGACATCCCGGAGCGGCTGCAGACGTCGCAGGTTCACGACTTTTTCGAGGTGTTCCGCGAGCTGTGCGCGAGGTTTCAGGAATCGAGAGCGGATGCCCAAATCTGGCAGAAAGCCGCGATGCTGAAGCTGATCGGTCTCATTCATCGCGAGCTGACGACGGAAGAAGGCATCAAGGTCAGCCATTCTCATGCGGACATGATGCTGGATGCCATTCAATATATGAAGAACGGCTTTGCCGAGAAGATTGATCTGAGGACGCTGGCCGCCCGTGCCGGATTGTCTCCGAAATATTTCGGCACGCTGTTCAAGCAAGCGACAGGCCAATCGCTTCCTCAGTACTTAGCGGGGGTCCGCATCGCGGAAGCCAAGCGATTGCTGCGGGAGCATAAGCGCTCCATCGAGGAAATTTCGGAGCTGGTCGGGATCGGGGATGTATATTACTTCAGCAAGCTATTCAAGAAATCGGAGGGCTTATCCCCAAGAAAGTACGCCGATTCCTTGCGGTGGTTATCCGCCGAATAAAGCACAAAGCCCGCCGTCCTTGCCGGATGGCGGGATTTCATGTGCTTTAGAGAATCAGTAGCACGCGCCGGCGCTCAAGATGATTACCAAGAGGACGAAAAGCACAAGTGCAATTGCGGCGGCGCCCGTAGCCGCGCCTTTAACGCCGCAAGCCTCACCTGCAACTGGATATCCCATATCGTTCACCACCTTGCTTTTTTTATGACGATTCGTCACGATCTAGCTTATGTCAGGATGGATATCCGGTCAGTACATTTACCCATCTTGGCGAAAAACAGGCTCATGTACATTCACTCCGCCTTAGGATAGGCGCCATGCGCGTCCGAAGAGGTTTTTTTGCATGGATATGGCTGCAGAGCCGTTGATCCGGACAGCATACTTTGAAGCCTGAGGGACATCTTAAGGGGGCAGTCAATTCGCTTAAGGAGGGTTTATTTTGAGAAAAACGTTAGCCGGTCTGTTGTTGGGGATGTGCTTGTCTCTCGTTCTAATCGTTCCTGCATTCGCAATGACGACTACAGGCAAAACCACCGGGACGGAAAGCACGACCTTAAACGGCGCTACCGTGCCCACCAAGACGTACTATCCTAATGCAGGCAGAGTGGATAACGTCACCCCGATGAACGGCACGACGCTGAACGGTACCCTGAACAACACCCTGAACGGCACACGCATCGGGACAGGGCCGACCGGCACTTATGGCACTTACGGCAATTATGGAACTTATGGCACGGACGGCAGATACGGGGCTTACGATACGAACAGAATGAACTACTATCGTCCCTATTCCACCAACCCGGTAACCCGCGCCACCAACAATACGGTGAGAAGAATGGAAACGACAACGGCAAGAACCGGCTTTGGCTGGGGCTGGCTTGGCTTGCTCGGTCTGTTCGGTCTGGCCGGCATGCGCAGCCGCAATCGCGACGAAGCACGTTAATCGCGGCGATCAACGCTCCTCCTTCAGCCGTTATCCGGTTGAAGGAGGAGTTTTTATGATGTCATGATTCCGTGCATATTTGCTGGAAAGAAGGCTTTGTATGCGTAGTTTGTCATGTGTTAGCAAATCTTGCTTCTTGTTAGCATAAAAAATGTTAAAATAGGGGGCGGCGGATAACAATCACGGGCGAAGCGTTAGCCGAAGGGGAACGACAATGGGAATATGGAGAAGCGGACTGCGGAAGCTGCTGCAATGGCCGGTAAAGCGCATGGAAAGCAAGCTGTTCATCGTCTTTCTCTTTTTGATTCTGTTGCCAATGGGGGTGCTGAGCTATTCGTCTTCGGAAAGGTATCAACGATCCATTGAGAAGAACACGATAACCTATGTGTCGCAGGTGTCCGACATGATGATCAGCAAGCTGGACGATTATATGGAGGACATCAAGAAGCTGTCCATCATTCCTTCCTACGTCGATAATATTATGGACGGATTGCTGCTATCAAATGAATACTACGAGAGCCTGTCAGGCAAATGGAATGCAGGGAAGCCGGGCAGCGCAAGCCTTCTTGAGCAGGAGGAAGCCTTCGAGCAATTCGGCATCGGCGGGAAGATCAGGGACAGCATTTATTTCCTGAACACGATCAAGCAGGGAACGAATACGGTCTATTTGTTCGATCAATACGATCATTCCTATTCCGTCGTGAGAGGCGGAGGCATTCGCTCCGATCTGGAAGCGGTCTATCCGATGTGGAAGCGGCTCGCGAGCGAGGCGCATGGCCGGCCGGTGCTTGTCTCCACGCAGGAAGTGGCTGGGCCCAATCACAGCGGACAATTCGTATTCACGGTCGTCAGGGCGATTATCGGACCTACATACAAGCAGATCGGCATGATCGCGATCGATGCGAATGTAAGCGTTATCGAGAAATTCGTTGCGGACTTGGACAAGGATACGCGCGGCACAACGCTTATTGTTGACAACGCGGGCAGCGTCGTATTCGACAGCGAAAAAAAATATTTGGGCCAGGATATCAAGCAGAGCGATCTGCTGACGCAAGCGAGCGGGAAGGAAGGCAATTTTCACGGCAGGCTTAATGGCGAACCCGTGCTGACGATTTATAAGCAATCGCCTAATACGGGATGGAAAATCCTCATTTCGATCCCCGAGCACGAGCTGGCCAAGGAAGCGATCCTGACGCGCAAGGTAACGGAATGGACGGCTGTGCTGATCATCGGGTTCGCGCTGATGATTTCCCTGGTGCTGATCCTGGCTTTGACCCGGCCTCTGCGTCGATTGGTCAAGCTGATGAAGGAGGTGCAGAACGGCAATCTGGAGGTGACCTTTCCCGTTCGTCACCGAGACGAGATCGGCTTGGCGGGCAATGCGTTCAACCGCATGATTCAGCGCGTCAAGTCGCTCATCGACGATGTGTCCGCAGCGGGGCAGCGCAAGCGCGAAGCTGAGATTGAGGCGCTGCAGCATCAGATCAATCCGCATTTTATCTATAATACCCTTGAAGCGATTCGAATGACGGCGGTCATCAATGACGATACCGAAGTGAGCGATATGGCGCTGCTCCTTGGCAAGCTGTTGAGATATAGTATCGGTCCGGGGATGGAGACGGTAACGTTGGCCATGGAGCTCGATCATCTCGATACGTACGTCCAGCTGCTGAATTATCGTTACGCCCGCAAGTTCAGGCTGATCTACCCCGAGCATCCGATGGATACGGACATGCCGCTGATGAAGCTGCTTTTCCAGCCGATCGTAGAGAACTCGGTGTACCACGGCATGGACGAAACCAAGCCGGGCATGGATATTCGTATTTCCTACGCCCGCGAGGGAGCGGATCACGCGTTCTCGATCGAGGACAACGGAATCGGGATGCCCCCGGAGACGCTTCAGCGTCTGAGAGCCCGGCTGGACGATTGCCGTTCGGAGGACAAGGGCAGAAGCATCGGTCTGCGCAACGTTCACGAAAGGCTGAAGCTTCGATACGGAGAAGCATACGGCATTACAATAGACAGTCGGGCGGGAATCGGCACGAGGGTGATCTTCCGCATCCCGTCACAATAGCCGCGAAGGGGAAATGTACATGGTCAGAATCGCAATCGTGGACGATGAGGAAAGAATTCGGCTGGGGCTCGGCAAGCTGATCACCCAGCTCGGAGAGCAGTTCCAAGTTGTGGCGAGCTATGCAAGCGCGCTGGAAATGCTGGCAGAAATCGCGAAGCTGCAGGCCGATCTTGTCATCACGGACATCAAGATGCCGAATATAAGCGGTCTGGATCTCATGGAGCGGGCCGGGGCGGCACGTCCGGATCTCAAATTCGCCGTTCTGAGCGGCTTTGACGACTTCGACTACGCGCGGCAATCGCTTCGGAACGGAGCCATCGAGTATTTGCTGAAGCCGGTGGACATGCCTGAATTAAAGCGTCTGCTGGAGAGGGTGGGGGCAGATATCCAGAAGGGCCGGGATTCCCGCCAACTAAGAATCGAGGATCGCCTGAAGCTGCTGCTGCTGAACGACCCTGCCGATTTGCCTGCGCAAACGATGGGGGAGGCGGCGAAGGAGCTGAGTATGATTCCGTTGCTGCAAGAGAGCTTCGCCGTCTTCATGGCCAAGGGACCGTCCGGAATCCCGTCCGACAAATGGGCGGTCATGGCGGGCTCGCCGCTGCGGGAGCGGTTCGTACTGAAGCGGGATGAGCGGACGACGGCTGTCATTGTCGCGATCGGAGGCCGGGATCACGCCAATACGACGAAGGAGCTGGGCCAGACGCTGCCGATGAGGCTGCCGGCCGCCTATCGGGGCCGAATCGGCTGCAGCGACGTGCATGCAGGTCCACAGTCGCTCAGACAGGCTTATCTTGAGGCCGAGCGGGCCATTGAATTCGCTTGGTATTCCGAAGGAAAGGTTCTGTTTCAGTCGTTCGACGGGGTGCCCAAAAGGACGGAGCCGACCGCTCCGCTTCTGCTGCTTGACAAGTCGTTCCGCGAAGCGCTCTCTGCAGGCGATTATGCCAAAGCGGGGGATGCGTTAAGGAAATGGGCGGCGGAGATGACGGTTCAACGGCCTTCCTGGAGGGAATGGCTCGACGGCTGCACGGCGTTGGCGCTTCTAACGACGGCACGAGCGGCAAGCCATTCGACGCATGAAGGCTCGGCCGTCGGCGGACCGATGCAACTCGCCGGTCCGGAGGAATTCTCCAATGTCCAGGAATACGTGCGTTATTTTCTGGAGAAGATGGACAAGCGCCTTCAGGAGCTGAAGGAATCGCGCCAGGAGCATCGCGTGGTGGAAACGGTGAAAGCTTATATCCATCGCCACTATACGGAGGAGATGGAGCTGAACCGCCTGGCCGAGGAGGTCTTCCTGACGCCGAGCTATCTAAGCAAGCTGTTCAAGACGGAGACCGGAGAGACGCTGACCGACTATCATATTTCCGTGAGGATCGAGCGGGCGAAGGAGCTGCTGAAGGAAAGCCTGTTTTTGAAAACCTACGAGGTCGGGGAAAAGGTAGGCTACTTCGATCCGGCTTATTTCAACAAAATCTTCAAAAAAGTGGTCGGATGCACGCCCAAGGAATATCGGGAACGCGCCAGATAATTCATTTTATTAGGTGAACGTTATCCAAATAGAAGACAAGGAAAACAAACGTAGAACCTTAAAATCCCAAGTCCCCCGTCGTATAATGAATAGACGTGAAAGCGGATTCACGATGATTCTGAATGGTGCTTCGGGATGGATGAAGGGGGACTACGTTTGTTTAATTTCAGCTACAGAACGCAGAAGTACTTGATTCTGGTCGGCTTTCTCACTCTGCCGCTAGCGCTTCTGTTCATCTTTACCTTGTATCCGGCCGGGGCCTTGCTCTACTTCAGCTTCACCGAATGGGACGGGCTTGGCTACGACATGAAATGGATCGGGTTTGCCAACTACGCGGAGATTTTCTCGCGGCCGGAGCTGTTCGGCGTCTTCAGGAACAATCTCTACTATTTCATCGGCGGGCTGTTCCAGCTGGCCTTTGCGCTCTATTTCGCCGTTATTCTGAGCGGCAAAGTAAGAGGACGGAATTTCTTCCGGGCGATGATCTTTCTCCCCTATGTGCTTCATAGCGTGGCTACGGCGATTATGTTCAAAAATCTGTATCACGCCGAATACGGAGTGATCAACGTCTTGCTGGGCTCTTTGGGCTTGGAGTCGTGGCAGCAGCTATGGTTGGCCGATACGCGGTTTAACAATTTTGCGCTGGCCTTCGTGTCGATGTGGAAGTTTCTCGGCTTGAACATGGTCATCTTCATCGGCGCTCTGCAATCGATTCCGGAGGACATATACGAGGCCGCCAGAATCGACGGAGCCTCCAAATGGCAGAGCTTCCGGTTCATCACGCTTCCAAGCATTCGCCGGGTCCTGGAGCTGATGATGATTCTGACGCTGACCGGAGCTCTTGAGGTATTCGATATACCGAAGGTTATGACCAACGGCGTGAATGAAACGGCAACGTTCGTGCTGCAGACGATCGATACGGCTTACGCTTATCAGAAGTTCGGATTGGCTTCGGCGATGTCCGTCGTCTTGCTGCTGATCGTCATGACGGTCATTCTTGTCCAGCGCAAGCTGCTGTTCAGAGGGGAGGATTAACGATGGAACGCTATGAAAACCCGGCATTTACTCTCTTCAAGTATTTCACGCTCGGGCTCGCGACTCTCATCGTCCTCTTCCCGATCTATTCCGTCGTGGTCGGCGCCTTCAAGACGCGAGAGGAATTTTACAGCAGCGGGCTGAGCCTGCCTGACAATTTCTTGAACTTCGATAATTTCGTACGCGTCTTCGAGGTCGGCAAGCTCGATATCGGCTTTCTGAATATCCTGACGATCCTGGCGGTCGCCGTCTGCGGCAACATTGTGTTCGGCTCGATGGTCGCTTACGCGGTCGGACGGTTCGACTTCAAATTAAAGGGATCGATCATCGGCCTGTTCCTGATCGGTCAGCTCATTCCGACAATCACGACGCAGGTGGCGATCTTCAGCGTAGTCAAGAGCTTGATGCTGTACAACAAGCTGGCGGTTGCGATGGTGCTATATATGGGCGCGGACGTGCTGCAAATCATCATCTATCTGCAATTCGTCAAGAGCATTCCGAAGGATCTGGACGAGAACGCGATGATCGAAGGCGCATCCCTGTTCCGGATTTACCGATCGATTATTTTTCCGCTGCTTGGGCCTGCCACCGCAACCTTGGTCATTCTGAAAACGATCTACATCTACAACGACTTTACGGTTCCGTTCCTGTTCATGCAAGCCGAGAAGCTGCAGGTCGTATCGACGGCCATGGCTTCCTTCGTTGGGCCTAACGCCGCGCAGTTGAATTTGATTTCCGCAGCCGTGCTGATCATCTTTATTCCGACGGTGGCGATCTTCCTGCTGCTGCAGCGCTATATTTTCTCGGGAGTCACGAACGGAGCGGTCAAGTAGGGGGCAACGATTGTCGAATTCCGCTAACTCGCGAAATATGTTATGATAACGACGACTAATTCGTTATTCGAGGAGCGGAGTGAAACCAATCGTGTCGCAGAAGGTTACGATGCAACAAATCGCCGATCACGTAGGCGTTTCCAAATTCGCCGTATCCAAAGCCTTGTCCGGGAAGACGGGCGTGAGCGCGGAAACGAGAGAAAAAATTATTCAATCGGCAACCCAGTTAGGCTACTTCGCGCAAAAAAAAGCCAAGTCCCCGAGCAGATCCGCCAGGGACGCCGCACCGGACCGGAAGGACACGATCGTCGTGCTTATTCCGAATGTCCGGTACCAGAACCGGGAGTCGCATTATTGGGGTAAAATTCTGGACGGCATCGCCGCGGGAGCGGAGGAGAACCGGCTGGGCATGGTGATCGTGACCGAGCAGAGCTCGGATAGCCTCTCCAAGCTCATCAACCCGGAAGGGCTGATCGGCCTAATCGGCGTGGGCATGATCTCCAATCAACTGCTGCTTGAAGTGAGGAACTGGGGAGTACCGTTCGTTCTTGTCGATCACGAGGACCCGCTTATTCCATCCGATACGCTGTTCATGAACAACTACGAATGTACGAGAAGAATCGTCAACTATTTGGCGGGCATGGGACATACGCGCTTTCAATTTGTCGGCAACGTCCGCTTCTCGCGGAGCTTCTACGATCGTTGGATGGGGTTTCGCGCCATGCTGGAGGACCTTGCGCTGGAGCATCGCCAGAATCAAGAATTGCTGGAGATCGAGGGATATAACCGTTCTGAACTGACGGAGCAGTTGCAAGTCATCGTGGAAAGGATGCAGGAACGACACGAGCTGCCGACTTCGTTCGTCTGCGCGAACGATTCCGTCGCGATCTGCCTGATGACGGTGCTGTCCAGGCTGGGTTTGGACATTCCCGCCGCCGTGTCGGTCACAGGCTTCGATAACATCGATGACGCTCTGATGTCCCGTCCGCCGCTGAGCACGGTGAACGTGGACAAGGAAGCGATGGGGTACCGTTCGGTGGAAATGCTGATGTGGCGCGTGCGCCATCCGGATGGGCCGAAGGAGAGGCTGCTGCTTAGCGGCGATTTCATTCTCCGCGAATCGACGGGGGTACCGGCGCTGCCGTGAACGAATATTAAACGCAAGAGACTGTTTGCCCGGCAAGGACGGCGAACAGTCTCTTATTGGTGCTGCGGAGCGGCTGGATTCAATCATTGACAATGCGGACTTAGGTGATAAAATCGAAATTAGATTTGTTATCCTACTTTAATGTTAATATCGATAACAAAATTATTTTGTTAGGTTAATGCATCCAGAGAAGGAGCGAAAGCGCATGAGATTCGAGTTGGACACCGTGTGCGGCATTACCTGGGGCTGGACGGGAGTTCGGGGAACCTGGGCAAATGCGCAGGCGGAGCATTCGATGGAGCAAATGGCGGAGACCGGAGCCAATTGGACGGCGATCGCGCTGGCCGCGGTGCAAGAGACGGCGCAGTCCACGGTTATTCCTTACCTGGAGGCTCCGACGGTAACGGACGAGGAAACCCGGTGGGCGATTCGTCAAGCGAAGAGGCTCGGATTGAAGGTGTGCCTGAAGCCGATCGTCAATTGCGGCAATGGCACATGGCGAGCGCATATCGCCTTCTTCGATCAGAACGTTCCCGGGGAGCCGAGCTGGGGGGAATGGTTCGCCTCCTATGAAAAGTTCATTCTTCACTACGCGGCTATCGCGGAAGAAGAAGGCTGCGAGATGCTGTGCATCGGCTGTGAAATGGTTCAGGCGGACAAGCGAGAAGCCGAGTGGCGCTCCTTGATCGACCGCGTCAGGAAGCTGTACGGCGGGCTTCTTACTTATAATTGCGACAAGTATCAGGAAGAACGCTTGACCTGGTGGGACGCGGTAGACGTGATGTCATCCAGCGGATACTATCCGATCCACGAGTGGGACGCGCAGTTGGATCGGATTGAGGCGGCTGTACGCCGCTGGGGCAAGCCCTTCTTCTTCATGGAAGCGGGCTGCCCCAGTCGCGAGGGCTCCAGCTTGAAGCCGAACGATTGGTCGTTGCCGGGCGGTCCTTCCGAAGCGGAGCAATGCGCCTACTACCGCGAGATGTTCGCGAGATGCGGAGAGCGGTCCTGGATGCAGGGCTACATGCTCTGGGATTGGCCGGCCAAGCTTTACGGGAAGCAGGAAGCCGCCGGGAACGGCGACTATTGCTTCTACGGCAAGGAAGCGGAACGGATTGTGCGCGACAACTACAGGGCGCTCGCTAGCCGCGGCCTGACGAAGGGAGAGTGAGAACGCTGACGAGTCTATTGGACAAGGAGTCGCTGCAAGCCTGGCGGGAAGAGATCGCAAGCGAGCTCAACGAGAATATTCTCGGCTTCTGGATGCGCCATACGCTCGATCATGAATACGGCGGATTCGTCGCGGAAATATCCAGCGGGATGGTACGCAACCCCGATGCGAGCAAAGGCCTCGTGCTGAACGCGAGAATTCTGTGGACGTTCTCCTGCGCGTACCGTCTAAGCGGGAACGACGCTTATCTTGCCGTCGCCGGAAGAGCTTACGATGCGCTGCGAAGCGGGTTTCGCGATCCGGTCCACGGAGGCTTGTACTGGGCGATTGCAAGAGAAGGCGACGCTGTCGAGCCGAAAAAGCAGGTGTACGGTCAAGCCTTCGCGATCTATGGCCTGGCGGAATACGTTCGAGCGACGGGAAGCTCCGAAGCGCTGGAATGGGCGAAGGAGCTGTACGTCCTGCTGGAGAAGCACGCATATGATCCCGTGCATGCCGGCTATTACGAGGCGCTGGCCAGAGATTGGTCGCCGGTTGCGCAGATGAGCTTGAGCGGCAAGGATTTGAACGTGCCGAAATCGATGAACACGCATCTCCATATGCTGGAGGCCTATACGAATTTGTATCGCGTCTGGCAACCCGAAGGCCTGAGCAATCGGCTGGCCGAGCTGATCGTCATCCATCTGGAGAAGATTGTCGTTCCGGGAACCGGACACTTCAAGCTGTTCTTCAGCGAGGAATGGCAGTCCGTGACCGATCATATCTCCTACGGACACGATATCGAAGGCAGCTGGCTTCTGCTTGAAGCGGCAGAAGCGCTCGGAGACGAGAAGCTGCTTGGCCGCGTCAGGGACGAGGCGCTGACAATGGCGAAGGCGACGCTGGAGGAGGGCACGGATGCGGACGGCGGCATTCGCAACGAAACCGAGGACGACGGCAGCCCTTCCGACACCAAGGATTGGTGGCCGCAAGCCGAAGCGGTCGTCGGTTATCTCAACGCTTACCAGATGGTCGGGGATGATCGCTATCTAACGGCTGCGCGCAAGTGCTGGACGTTCATCGAACGCTTTATTCGCGACCCGGAGCACGGAGAGTGGCACTGGGGCGTAGATCGCAACGGAAAGCCGCTGGACGGAGAACCGAAGGTCGGCGCCTGGAAATGTCCATACCATAACGGCCGGGCCTGCTTCGAGGCTATGGAACGACTGGATAAAATGATTAAAGCAAACGGAGGCTTGCAATGAACTCATTCATGACGAAGCTAAAAGCGCTGTCCGAGCGCTACGAGACGCTGATTAATCTTGCGAACAAGGCTGTAGACACGGGCAACGGAATCTATGAGCGTTACGAGAACCCGATTCTGACCCGCGAGCATGCGCCGATCTACTGGCGCTATGATCTGAACCCGGATACGAATCCCTATCTCATGGAACGAATCGGCGTCAATGCGGCCTTTAACCCCGGAGCGATCAAGCTGAACGGCAAGTATATCTTGATGGTCCGGGTCGAAGGCGTTGACCGTAAATCGTTCTTCGCCGTCGCGGAAAGCGATAGCCCCGTGCAAGGCTTCCGCTTCCGCGATTATCCCGTGCTGCTGCCGGAGACCGATGATCCCGACGTGAACGTCTACGATATGCGCCTCGTCGAGCATGAGGACGGTTGGATTTACGGATTGTTCTGCACCGAGCGGAAGGATCCGGGCGCGGCTCGGGGAGATACGTCGAGCGCGGTCGCGCAAGGCGGCATCGCCAGGACGAAGGACTTGACAACCTGGGAACGGCTGCCTGATCTGGCCACTCCGTCTCCGCAGCAGCGCAACGTCGTGCTGCATCCGGAATTCGTGAATGGCAAGTATGCCTTCTACACCCGGCCCCAAGACGGCTTCATCGATACCGGAGCTGGGGGAGGCATCGGATGGGGACTGTCGGAGGGGATGAATCCGGCGGTTATCGGGCACGAAATGCTGGTTGATCCGAAGCTCTACCATACGATCAAGGAAGTGAAGAACGGCCAGGGAGCGGCCCCGCTCAAGACGGATGCAGGCTGGCTGCATATCGCCCACGGCGTGCGGAATACGGCTGCCGGACTTCGCTATGTCATCTATGCGTTTATGACGGATTTGAACGACCCGGAGAAAGTCATTCATGCGCCTGCCGGGCATCTGATCGCCCCGGAAGGCATCGAACGCGTCGGCGACGTGTCCAATGTTGTCTTCTGCAACGGCGTCATTCAGGATGGGGAGGATATCTACATCTATTACGCCTCCTCGGATACCCGCATCCATGTGGCCGCCACGTCCATCGGGAGGCTGGTCGATTATTGCCTGAATACCCCCGAAGATCCGCTTCGCTCGCGAGCCTGCGTCGAGCAGCGCAGCGAGCTGATCACGCGTAATCTGAAGCTGATGGAAACACCGGAGTACGCCTTCCTGAGAAGAGGTTAGCCGCTAACGTAACGATAATTGCAACTAACAATATGCGATTGGAAACTGAAAAATAGGTTTTGTTAGCATAATTCGAGACAAGTAAACCCAAACCAGAGCATTTTTCAATCTGACAAATCCCTCTATAATTAGTTGATGTAAGCGATGCCAAATATGAGAATTCTCATCGGTCGCTGCAGATTATGACAAGGGGGTAATACAGAAATGAAAAAGAGCTTGCTCGTTTCGATCGTCCTTGTATTGTTAATGGCTTTGCTTGCAGCTTGCGGTTCCGACAATAACGGCAAAGCCAGCCCCTCGGCTTCGTCCGGCGGACAATCGTCGCCAAGCGCCTCAGCCGAGACCGAAGGAGGCGCCGCCGAATCGGAATTAGGCGGCAAAATCACCTTCGTCACAACCCGAACGGATATGAAGAACGATGGAACGCTGGACAAGTATGCGGCCAAATTCAAGGAGAAGTATCCGAAAGCGGAGTTCGAATGGGTGGCGATTACCGATTACGCCCAGGAGATCAAGGTTCGGCTCACGACAGGCGAAGCCGGCGACGTCAGCTTCCTCGATCCGAGTCTCCCGCTCAGCGAGCTGCCGAACTACTACGAGCCGTTGCCGGACAGCCTGTTCCAGGATGCCTACTTCCCGGATATGAGAGCATGGGAAGGCAAGCGCTACGGAATTGCGACCGGCGTGAATACGCAAGGCATCGTCTACAATAAGCAAGCCTTCAAGAAGGCGGGAATCGACAAGGTTCCGGGCACGCTTGACGAGCTGTATGCGGCGGCCGAGAAGCTGAAGACGGCGGGCATCGTGCCTTTGTATATGAACGTCGGCGCGATGTGGCCGATTACGAACTGGGGCGAGAACGGAGTTTGGTTCGTTGCCGGCCAAGGCAATTTCTTCGATCAGTTTGTTAGCGATGAAGCGCCTTACAAGCTGGACAACGCCTGGGGTACCCTGTTGTCCATCGGAAGAGAGTTCGTCAAGAGAGGCTACACGGAGAAGGATCTGGCGACGAATAACTGGGAGTTGTCCAAGGGCGAGGTCGCGTCGGGCAAAGCGGCTATGTATTTCCTCGGCAACTGGGTCATTCCGCAAATTATTGGCGCCGGCGGCAAATCCGAGGATATCGGTTTCTTCCCGTTCCCTTACGACAACAATGGCGGAAGCTACAACGTGCCTCGCGGACCCGACTACTTCATCGGCGTAAGCAAGGACAGCAAAAATAAAGAGCTTGCGATCAAATGGGTGGAGTTTTTCGTCAAGGAGTCGGGCTATACGGACGAGAGCGGATTCCTGCCGGTGTTCAAAATCCAATCGTCCAACAATCCGCAGCTTGCGGAGTTCGACGGATTCAAGCCCAACTATATTGAAAATCTGGCTTCCGACCCGAAGTTTAACGAAATTGCGAACAAAGCGGAGATCGACCTGTACGGAGGGAAATACATCCAGAAGATTTTCACCTCCAAGGACATCCAAGCGGAATTCGACGCCTTGAACGCCAAATGGAAAAAGGCGAAAGAAGCGTTAGGCTACTAGGGTGAGCCGATCGCTGCAACCCAAAAGCCTCCCGGCCATGCCGGGAGGTTTTCCGCTAAAATCGAAGCTGTCTGAAGGCGGAGCAGAAGCTGGACTACGGGCTTCCGTGAAAAAGGCTGTGACGATTAGCGATCTTAAAGCCGCTTCAGTTCGATGGAGGGGCTGGTCAGTGAGGCGATTGAATGCTGGAATTAATAGCCGTATACTGCGATCGGCACATAGACGCAGAGCAGTTCCGCCGACTTCTTGAGCTTGCGGACGAGGCGAAAAGGGCACGAATCCGCAAGTTCCGCCGCAGAGAAGACGCTCAGCGCCTGCTCGTGGCCGACTTGATGGTGCGCGACCTTGCGAAGCGCCGTTTGCGCATCCGCAATCGGGAAATTCGGTTCTCCCGCAATGCGTGCGGCAAGCCCTTCGTGCAAAATTCGCCGCGGTTCCGATACAATGTTTCGCATTCGGGCGATTGGGTCGTATGCGTATGCGACGAGGAAGAGGTAGGCATAGACGTGGAGCTCGTTCGACCGATCGATGTTAAGCTCGCCGAAAGATTTTTTCACCCGACGGAATATAAGCAAATTATAGAGAAGGAGGGCCGGGAAAGATGGGAAGCGTTCTTCAAGCTATGGACGCTGAAGGAAAGCTACGTGAAGGCGATCGGCACCGGCTTGCGCCAGCCGCTGAGCGCGTTCTCGTTCGAGCTGCGAGACGACCGTCCCGAGTTCCGATCCGATATGCTTCCCCGGCATTTTCATTTTAAGCTGTACGACTGGGCGCCGGATTATAAGCTTGCGGTATGCGCCGCCAAGAAGATCGCTTCTCAAAGCCTCACCGTTATCGGAGTGAAGACCTTCTGTGACGAGGTGTGCGAACGCTTGGCCGATTAGAGAAAAAAGCACATAAATATTTCCATTCCCGCAGATACTAAGCGCCAATGCACCGTTTGGCCATTACATGCTGGAGGATGGAACCTTATGAAATTCAGACACAGAATAAGCTTATCGGCTGCGGCCCTCGCTTTGGCGGGGGGAACGCTGCTGGGCTCTGCGACGGCGCAAGCCCGATTCTCCTTTACGGACAATTCCGCCCAGCCGCGCCAGATTGCCGTCGTCATCGACGACTTCGGCAACGGAATGAAAGGGACGGAGCAGATGCTGGAGCTGCCGATCAAGCTGACGGTCGCGGTTATGCCTTTCCTGCCTACCACGAAGAAGGACGCGATGGAAGCCCATCGACGGGGGCACGATGTGATCGTACATCTGCCGATGGAACCCATTCGCGGACGCAAGAGCTGGCTGGGTCCCGGTGCGATTACGACCGATCTCAGCGATCAGGAAATTCGCAAACGGGTGGAGGCGGCCATTGCGGACGTGCCCCATGCAATCGGAATGAACAACCATATGGGCTCCAAAGCTACAGCCGATGCTCGCGTCATGACTATCGTGCTGCAGGTATGCAAGGAGAAAGGCCTCTTCTTCCTCGACAGCCGGACGTCCTTCAAAACGGTCGTGCCGAAGGTTGCGCGAGAAATTGGGGTTGTCACGCTCCATAACGACGTCTTTCTCGACGATGTATACACGAAGCATCACGTCCTGAAACAGATCGGCGTAGTCAAAAAGTTTCTTGGCAAAAACGAGCGCTGCATCGTCATCGGTCACGTCGGAGCGCCGGGACTTCATACCTCGGAAGCGCTCAGAGGCGCTATCCCCGAATTGAAGAGCCAAGCGGCTTTCGTTCCGCTCACCCGGATGCTGCCTGTACCCGATCCCCTCGCTCAGGGCGAGAAGGCCCGATAAGCGATAATTCCGTTCGCGATGGCGGCGGCTATCCGATTCTGCCCGGGAATCGAGGTCAGCATGGCGCGATCCTGGGGATCGCTGAGGAACGCCGTCTCTACGATGACGCTGGGGGCTTGTACCCGGTTAAGCAAATAAAATTTATCCGCGACCTGAGGCAGCCGGAATCTGCCCTGCTGGCGATTAAGACTGTCCTGAATAAAGCGCGCAAGCACGACGCTTCTTCCCTCGGCCTGATGGATAACCAGAGGGCCTCTTTTATTCCCCTTCGGCGACCAATTGACATGGATACTGACGAACAGTGAGGCGCCGATCTCGTCCGTCAAGCCTCTGCGCTGGGAAAGATCGCGTCGATGCCGGGAGCGCGACAGATGCCAGCGGTTGTCGTCGCTGAGCGCGTAATCGCCGGTACGGTTCAGAATCACCTTCAGGCCTTTGGCGCGCAGCAGCAAATACAGCTTCCTTGAAATGGCCAGATTAATGTCTTTCTCCAATATGCCATTCCAATGCGTTCCCCCGTCGATCCCTCCATGTCCGGCATCGATCAGGACATCGGCCGAAGGCAAAGCCCGTTTGACGCTAGGGGGGCTCCCGGCCCCGCTCCAGCCGCCAAGCAGCAGCATCGAGCAGCAGAGCAGACATAGTTTACGTAACACGCCGATTCATCCTCCTGTTCGTGACGACCAACTTGCTATAGCGTGACTCAAAAGCGCCTTCCTCATGCAACAGGCAAATGCCTCGAAAGCAGAAAGCCACGTTCGAGGGGATTGCCGATGCCGCATTCGGGCATGCTATGAACAAGGAGGGGAAGAAGCATGGACAGTTCCGAATACTTGAAGTACGTAACGGAGCGAGTCGTCAGCTACATGGACCGCTCCCCCGAGGAGCAGCCGGTAAAGCCGGCGGCGATGAGCAAGGAGCCCTGGCTGACGAAATGGTTCGGGATGGCTCCGATGGGGCTGATGCTATGGTGGGGCGGACGTGTGGACAGAAAAAACAAAACGCGCCCGGAGGCGCGTTCCGCGAATACGTCGCAATGATGCAATGAGACCGTACGAAGCTTAACGAATCAACGGTAAAATTGCCCTTGATCCAGCAGAGCGTCGAGGGGAGCAAAGCGCGTTCCGTTCATATCCATCGCAATATCCACACGGCCGTTCGACCAGCGCTGGTAGCCGATGACCGCTACTGCATACAGCATGGCATCGCCGAACGGCTCGGTTACATACCGCAGAGGCTTGCCTTGGTTCAGACGCTTCTGCAGCAGATCAACGTCTTTCGCGCGGAAAGGCGTTTCTTTGGTGAGCCAGGACAATCTATCATACGGATCGAAAGACTCATTCATTTGCAGGGTTTCGACACGGGCCTCTTTTGACACAGGGGCGGCTTCCGAAGCGCCATGCAAAGAAGACAACCGATCGTTCCAGTTCTTCCGGTCGACAGGAAGCTGCTCCGCGGTCTTGGCATCAAACCAATACGTATCGTTTCCTATGGAAACCTCCCATGCGGCGGAGAAGGGATGAAGATAATGCTTGACTGCCGTAATGGCCTCGGCCCGATTCTCCGAGACCAGTCCGCTGTCGATAAGGGAACGCTTCAGCAGCTGCGGGGAGAATAGCGGGAATGCGCCTACGCCGTATTCGCCTAGCCGGAACGTGCCGTCCGTCACGGCGTGCACGACCATATAGCCGATGTCATGACCATCCTTGGTGAACAACACGAGCCAGCTGTGCGTGCCGGGACCGAGCGCTTCGATCTGGGAATCGGCGGATTGCCAGCCGTGAAACGGCTTGCGCTCGGACAACTGCGCGACCCAATCCTGCACCTGACGCTCCAGCCGCGACGGAGCGGAGGCGCGAGACGCGGATTCGGAGTTCGCGGCGTAGGCGGTAGGGGGAGCGGCATACAGTGCCAGGCTGGCCAAGGCCGCAACGGTTATAGCGAACCGGCGGCAAGCGCGCATCCGGCTCTGCTTCGAGCTTGCGAATAACCACATGTCGATCACCTGCTGTTTCCTAGAATGGACAACCCTGTTCTCTGAAATTTATTGTATCGGACAAGCTTTGCCGAGGCTGTTAGAACCTGTCATGGAAGGAGTTCTGACGACGGTTCTATTTTTGCCGATTCACGGCGTATTTTCGCCAAGGCTGGCTAATCGATGCCCGGAAGGTGAAAAATACCGCAATTCAAGACGGAGGCGGAGACGCGCGGTCGATACTGCCAATCGATCTCTGCCTCTCTCTGCCGAAATCGGGCGGTCAAGAGTTCCTTCTGCTCCCGCTGGTCGGGATGCTCCATGTGCGCCAGCATCGGCTCGTAATATTGACGAATGCGCTCCAGCTCATCCTGCCTTCTTGCCTCGGCTTCGACCGCCCAGCCAAAGTCCGTATTTCGCAGCTTCCGTTCCAGCGCGGCTTCAAGCTGTACCATCCCCTTGCGCAGAGACAATCCATTCCTTAACAGGTGAACGTTCGACGGAAGTCGCGGCGTCAGCCTTCGATCCTTCAGCTTGTCCATGAAGCGTTCCTGGATGATGCCGGTAGCGAGGGAGATGCCCCAGTCGTACAGCTCTTCCCTTTTCATATCGCATTCATAGCCGACCTTGAAGTTCACGCCCAGCCATGCAGTATAGGGCAAGGAGCCGAGCGGGTCCAGCCTTCCGCGCGGCGGCTCTTCGAACAGCGTCACACAGCGTCCGGCATGCTGAACGACCTCGAAGAGCTGGTGCAGCCGCCGGGAGCCGAAGTATACTTCCTCCTGAATGACGCGGCCGGATTCGGTCATCACGTAGGAAATCGGAGACGCGTTCGTTCTATCGGCCATCGTCGGGTGCTCGAACGACCAGCGGTAGGTCATCGTCTCGGGCGGAGTGCCGGTGCGGTCGACAAAGCTCCAATAATAGGGACGGTTCGAAAGCGCCCGGTCCGCGTCGGGAGACAGCTTGACGGTGACGCTGGAGGGGCTTTTCTCGACGAAGTGGCACAGCTTGGACTCCAAATAACAGACGACAAAACGGTTAACCTGTTTGGGATTCATGTCGGCTTCTCCTGCAGCATTCGATTTTTCGTTTCCATCAGCGTATCCCCGAGCCCGTCGATTTTTCGGCGCAGCTCCTCGCCGTCAGCGGTTTCCAGCACGAGCTGGGCCAGACGCTTCTCAAGCGACTCGTCTTGCTCGAACAGCTGAATAATCTCATCCAGCTCGCCGATGACCAGCTCGAACATGTTGATCTTCTCGTGCAGCAGGTGAACGATATGCTCCTCAATCGTACCGATCGTGCAGAGATTGAAGATTTGCACATCCTCTGTCTGTCCGAGGCGATGAACGCGGCCGATTCGCTGCTCTACCCGCATCGGGTTCCAGGGCAGATCAAAGTTAATGACGTGGTGGCAGAACTGCAGATTGATACCTTCTCCCCCCGCTTCGGTCGCGATCATGACCTGCGCGCGCTTGCGGAACAGCTCCATCATCCAGTCCTTCTTCCCCCGGTTCATGCCGCCCCGGTAAGGCACGGCGGATAAGCCGTGATCCTTGAAAAACTTCAGCAAATATTCCTGCGTCGCCCGATATTCCGTGAAAATGATCACCTTGTCGTCAAGACTGCGAATCAGCTCGATCGTCTTCTCGGCTTTCGTATTGGCCTTAATGCTTTTGATCAGCTCGACGATTTCCCAGATGCGGGCGCGGAGCGGCGAATCCTCGGTCGTTTTCTTGAACAGGTTGATCAGGGTGAGGAAGACGGCATCGCGGCTGGAGCAGACCTCGCGCTGAAGCGTGACGAGCGACAGCATGCTGGCCATATCGCCGCTCTCGGCCGCTGCATGCTTGCGCACGTAATCGGTAACGCCGTCATAAAGCGCCATCTCTTCGGGGGACAAACGAAGCGTCACGTTGGTGACGACGCGTTTCGTGAACTCGACGCCGCCGTCGCTGCGGCGGTTGCGAATCATGACCTGACCAAGCGCCTCGTGCAGCTTCGCCTCGTTCTTCGGCACCCGGCGATCCGCGACGAAATTCGCCGCGAAATCTCCTTCGCCTCCGAGCTGGCCGGGCTTAAGAAGCGTGATCAGGTTGTACAGCTCCGACAGATCGTTCTGAACCGGCGTCGCGGTGAGCAGCAGGCAATATTTTTTGCGCAGCTCATTGATGAATTGGTAGTTGCCCGTTCGTTTGTTTTTCAGCTTGTGGGCCTCATCCACGATAATCAGGTCGAACTCGCTGTCCAGAAGCGCTTGGCGATGGGGATCGCGCTTGGCGGTATCCATCGAGGCTACGACAATGTCATTGTCCCAGGAATAAGCTTTGCGCTGCGCGACAGCCGGGATGTCGAACTTGCCGTTCAGCTCCCGCACCCATTGCAGCACAAGCGACGCGGGCACCAGAATCAGCGCCTTTCTGACCAGACCGCGAATCAAGTATTCTTTCAGAATCAGGCCGGCCTCGATCGTCTTGCCAAGTCCCACTTCATCGGCGAGAATCGCCCGTCCTCGCATCTCGTGAAGCACTTTGCGGGCGGTATCGATCTGATGAGGCATCGGCTCGAAGTGCGGCAATAGGGAAAGGCAGCGCAGTGCATGAAAGTCGGTCACCAAGGTCGCCTGCTCCGCCTCCAGAGCCAGCTGGTAGATGGACCAATCGTCCCAAGGGCCGTTGCGCTCCGCTCTGCGCTCCAATTCTTCGAATATTCCCCGATCGAGGTGCAGGTCTACTAGAGGATGAAGCTTGCGCGGCGGGGAATCGGGAATTTGCCCGGAATAGGGAGGCTTGGAGACGCCCGCTGGCGACTCGGTAGACGACGGGATAGGGGATGATGCCTCATCGGCGGCCGATAGGCCGACGGGGGTGGGACCGGAGTGTGGGATTTGCAACGGTAAAGTCCTCCTAAGCGGTAACATCTCAACTCTTTCTTTAGTATGAGCAAACGCGCGGGATTCAAAACAAATCTGTGAAATGATCGGCGGCAGGCAGTGCTCGAAGTCATGGAGAAGGCGATGTAGAGATGGCGGAAATTCACGGAATATTCATAAGGGGCACCAAATGTGGGGGGTTATAATGGTTTTCGGACACAATATATTGTACAATTTACATATGCGAACGATTGTCGCGCGTCGTAAATCAGAGGACAGCTATTCATTTTTGTGGAGAGGGTGTGCCGGATTGAACACGATGCAGGGAAGACGGCTGGAAGGATTAAGCGAGAAAATATTTTTGGACCGGTATGCATGGAAGAACGCGGACACGAACGAGACTCAGGTCGGCGACGTCGTGCTCGTGCTGACGAAGGACGATCCGAAATTTCCTACGAAGGACGTCGGGGAAGTCGTCGCGCGCGAGGGGGCAAAAGTAACGGTCAAGCTCCGCAACGGAGAGCTTGTCGAGTCTACGGTGGAGAAGCTTACCCTTACGATCGAAAAGACGCCGGAAGAGATGTGGTCGCGTCTCGCTAAAGCGATGGCTTCCGTTGAGGATACGCAAGAAAAGCAAAAAGCCTGGGAAGAGAAATTCCGTTGGCTTCTCGAGGACTGGAAGCTCGTTCCGGGCGGCCGCATCGCTGCGGGAGCGGGAGCCAGCGAAGAGCTGACCCTGTTTAACTGTTATGTGATCCCATCCCCTCACGACAGCCGCGGAGGGATTATGCAGACGCTGTCGGAGATGACCGAAATTATGGCTCGCGGCGGCGGAGTCGGCATCAATCTGTCTTCTCTTCGGCCGCGGCGCGCCATCGTCAAGGGCGTGAACGGCTCTTCCAGCGGGGCGGTCTCCTGGGGCGGACTGTTCAGCTATACGACCGGACTGATCGAGCAAGGAGGCAGCCGTCGCGGCGCGTTGATGCTGATGATTAACGACTGGCATCCCGACGTAGAGGATTTCATTACCGTTAAGCAGACCATGGGCCAGGTAACGAACGCGAACTTGTCGGTATGCGTGAGCAATGCCTTCATGAAGGCGGTTAAGGAAGACGCCGATTGGGAGCTGGTGTTCCCGGACGCCAAGGACCCCGAATATGACGAGTTATGGGACGGCGACCTGGAGAAATGGAAGAGGCTTGGCAAGAACGTCGTACCCTATCGGACCGTTCGCGCGCGCGACGTCTGGAAGAGCATTATCGAGGGCGCGTGGAAATCGGCCGAGCCGGGCGTTGTTTTTATGGAATACTACAATCAGATGTCCAATAGCTGGTATTTTAATCCGATTATCTGTACGAATCCGTGCGGAGAGCAAGGCCTTCCCGCGTGGGGCGTATGCAATCTGTCGGCGATTAATCTATCCAAGTTCTACGATGCGGAGAACCACGACGTGGCTTGGGATGAGCTGTCGCAGGTCGTCAAATACTCCACCCGTTTCCTGGACAATGTCATCGACAAGACGCCGTATCATTTCCCGGAAAATCAGAAAAACCAGCAGAACGAGCGTCGCGTAGGCTTGGGGACTATGGGGCTGGCGGAGCTGATGATTCGACTGGAAATTCGCTACGGCAGCCCGGAGAGCCTGGAGTTTCTAGACAAAATCTACGGCTTTATGGCGCGGGAAGCCTACCTGGCCTCTACGGAGATCGCGGCGGAGAAAGGCTCTTTCCCTGCCTTCGAGGCTGAGCCGTTCCTGCAAAGCGGATTTATGAAAAATATGGTCGAGGTGTACCCGGAAGTCGGCGAAGCGGTCGCCAAGCGCGGCATGCGCAACGTTACCGTCATTACGCAGGCGCCGACGGGCTCCACGGGGACGATGGTAGGGACCTCAACGGGCATCGAGCCTTATTTTGCCTTTGAATTTTTCCGTCAGAGCCGTCTCGGCTTCGATAAGCAGCTTGTCCCGATCGCTCAGGAGTGGAAGGACGAGCATCCGGGCGAAACGCTGCCGGAATGGTTTGTTACGGCGATGGACTTGTCCGCCAAGGATCACATTCGCGCTCAGGCGGCGATTCAGCGCTGGGTCGACAGCTCGATCTCCAAGACGGCGAATTGTCCGTCCGACTTCACGGTCGAAGAGACGGCCGAGCTGTACGAGCTTGCGTTCGAATTGGGCTGCAAAGGCGTGACGATCTATCGGGACGGCAGTCGGGACGTGCAAGTTCTGAGCACGGCCAAGGACGAGAAGAAGGAAGCGGCTCAGGCGGAGGCCGCCGTCGGCGCAGCTGCCGCGAGCTCTCCCGCAGAGACGCTCGATGCCGCGTTAAACGTGAACGTGACTCCGCAGCAAAAGCAAACGTTCGACAAAGCGTACAAGAGCCGTCCGAAAATTTTGCGCGGCGCGACCTACAAATATAATACGCCGTTCGGAATGGCTTATATTACGGTGAACGACATCGACGGCACGCCGGGCGAGATTTTCCTGAACGTCGGCAAAGCCGGCTCCGATGTCTTCGCGATGGCTGAAGCGCTCGGACGGGTCTGCTCGTTGTTCCTGCGCTACGGGGATCATGGCGACAAAGTCCAACTGCTCGTGAAGCATCTTAAGGGCATTGGCGGCTCCGGCGCCGTCGGCTTCGGTCCGAATCGCGTCGAGTCCATCGCCGATGCGGTCGCTCAAGCGCTCGAAACCCATGCCGGTCTCGCCGATGGCGAGCAAGCGGCGGCGGTCGAGACGCCCATCGCGGCAACCGGCTACAACGTCCTGTCCGACAAAGCGCGAGTCGCCTACACGTCAAAGGATCTGTGCCCCTCCTGCGGCTCGGCCTCCCTGCTGAACGTCGAAGGCTGCAAAACGTGCGGGAATTGCGGCTATAGCAAGTGTAACTGAGTCGCAGCAGGTGAGAATAATTCGTCAGATAATTACTTCTATCACGAAGCAGAAATTGATTTGTCACCAGATTTGAACATAGTTGTCATCGGCCTGAACCCTTGATCGTTCGGGAATACGACAATCGGACCAATAGAGGTGTCACATGAAGATTATCCGTAACCCGTGGTTGAAGCTTAGAGAAGGAATCTGCCAAGAAGACTATGACTTGATTAACAGACTCCAAGAACGGTGCATCCGCGAAGACCAGACGACGCTGAAGCTCGAATTGGACTACAAGCTTGGCATAAACACAGGGAAAGACTGCGCGGGGATCCGCGAAATCAATGAATTCATGTATTTTGACGGACATGAATTGATTGGCTATATAGGGGTTTGCGAATTCGGCGGCGCAGATACACCGCTCGAAGTGAATGGCATGGTTCATCCAGAATACAGGCGGCAAGGCGTTTTTGGGACACTAAGTAGGCTGGTTTTGGCAGAGTGGAGGCGCAAATCTCCCAAAAGTATGCTTCTCTTAAGCGATCGGAAGTCAGAAGCCGGGCGAGCGTTCATCCAAGGAACCGGAGCAAGGTATCATCATTCGGAGCATGAGATGTATCTGCGAGTGAATCGACCGGAGATACACAATGACTTAGAGGGCATTATATTTCGAAAGGCGACGAATGCCGATGCGTGGGAGATTCACCGGCAGAATGCGATATACTTTGGCGACAAGCTGGGGGAAGAGGAGACAAGCGATCTAATGGAAGGGATGATCTTACCTGAGGAGGAAGAAAAGAGGGGCATGACCATCTATCTTGCAGAAGCGGACCAACAGGTCATTGGGAAAGTCCATATCCAGCTGTCCCCGGCATTGGGGGCATCTATGGTCTGGGCGTTCTGCCCGAGTATCGCGGCAAGGGATATGGAAGAGCGACTCTCTTGAAGGCGATAGATAAGTTGAAGGAAGCGAACGCAGGGGACATTATGCTGCAGGTGGCCGTGGAGAACGCCAATGCCCTCCGGCTCTATCAATCCTGCGGTTTCGTGGAGACCTCGACGATGGATTATTATGAGCTACACGCCGCGATAAGCCGCGAAGTGTCAAACGAAAAGAGGTAGAGCATGGAAAAAGATCTGTTGAAACAGCTAAACCTTTGGCATAATGATCGCGAGTATGAAAAAATCGCAGATCGGATTTTGGAAATTCCCGAACCGGACAGGGATTATGATTCGGTCAGTCATTTGGCAAGAGCATTGAATAATTTGGAACGTTACGAAGCGGCAGTGCAGCTGCTTTTGACGATGGAGAAACAAGGTGACAAGGACCCTCTTTGGCACTACCGTCTAGGCTATTCCTACTACCACCTGAAACAATATGAAGCAGCAATTAGAGAATTCGAAATTGTGAATAAGCTAGACCCCGCGGATAAGGATGCTTTGATGTTTATAGAATGGAGCCGACAAGAAATCGGCCAAATGAAACGTAAACGAAAGCAGTTAGTACAGGCAGAGAGTGAACAGAGTAACGATATCGGGATAGGAAAAGTTCCCTTGGCAGAAAAAGTAAAACCATTTCTGTTAGTAGAGCATAATAATGGAAAATCATCAGTCATTTTGGCTATTGGTACGTATAAAGATGAAGTTTTTCAAACAAGAGCCGACGAGGGATTTGAGGGCAACGGTTACGATTGGGGTTCTCTGGCTGCTGTTTTTCTTGAGGAAAGGATGCCTCAGTTGATGGGTATCGTACATTTCGACCCAGAAGCAAGTATGTTCTGCGCTTATTCAGACAACAGAGAGGCTTTACAAAGTTTTTCCATTGGATTTAAAGATGCATGCGAGGATGACGCTGTAATCAGGGATTTATTCTCTCGCGCACAATTGGATTGATCTCGGTATGAAGGAGCTGGCTGCGACAGCTCCTTACGCATTTTGCAAAAATAATGGTCGGGTGAACGTTGCCGAGGCGTATTTGGTTGTAGTATAGTTGGAATTAATTACGTAAAGGGAGGTGAAGGTAGGATGAATCGGGAGTGTGTGAATAATCAAGTGAGCCGGCTGCCCATCGCGATGGCTGGCATCGTTCATGGTTATAAGCAAGACGGGAGAAGTCTGTCCATTTTTAATCATACGATTTCACAACTCGCGAAAAGGCTCCTACCTTAACCTGAACGGATCGAACCGGACTGGACGTAGGGAATTTTCCCTGCGTCCTTTTTTTATGGTACTCAGACGGGTAGGGCCTCGTATTAGGAGGAACCCACTTGTTAACGATAAATTGTCAAAACGTAAAGAAATACAACGCCGCCCAGCTCGTCTTGGAAAATGTAACCTTCGAACTGCATCACGGTGAAATAGCGGGGCTCGTCGGTCGCAACGGGTGCGGTAAGACCACTCTGCTACGCATGATCGCCAAGCTGGACAGACCGGACGAAGGAATGTTGGCTGTTCGAAAGAATGCGCGTATCGGTTATCTTCAACAAATACCGGAATTGGAAGCCGGTACTACAGTCATGGAAGTGCTGGTAGCCGGGTTCCGAGAACTGCTCGAGTATCGGGAGCGGATGACAGTTCTCGAATCGGCGATGTCATCGCCGGATCTGATTCCGGAACATTTAGAGGCCTTGCTCATAGAGTATGCGAAGCTGCAAGAACGCTACGAACTGGACGGGGGCTACGAGCTGGATACCCGAATCGATCAGATTGCAGATGGCTTACGCATTCCTCGGGAATGGTATTCCCGGGAATACCATTCTTTGTCTGGAGGCGAGAAAACAAAAGTAGGTCTCGCCTCGCAGCTACTGATGGAGCCCGGACTTTTGCTTCTCGACGAACCGACGAATCACCTCGATTTGGCTGCGGTGGAGTGGCTAGAAGAATTTCTGCTGAAATACAGAGGAGCTTGCCTAGTTGTTTCTCATGACCGCTACTTTCTCGACAGAGTCGTTACAAAGATCGTGGAGCTTGAGGACGGCGAATCGACCGTGTTCCATACGAACTACACTCAATATGTGAAGGAGAAGGAAGAGCTGCTTCTTCGGCAGTTCGATGATTACCAAGAGCAACAGAAGAAGATCAAGAAAATGCGGGAGACATTTAAGCAGTTGATGGAATGGGGGAGAATCGGCGATAACGGGAAGTTTTTCCGGAGGGCGGCCAGCATGCAGAAGGCGATCGACCGAATAGAGAAACTCAAACGTCCCGCAATCCATCGCAGGGATGCGGAGTTCGAACTTCGGCCTTCCGAGCGGTCCGGGAAACAAGTCGTCATCCTCGATGGCGTGGAGAAGCAATACGGGTCGAAAACCGTTCTGGAAGGTGTAACGGGAGAGCTTCACTATGGCGAGAAAGTGGTGCTGAACGGAGACAACGGCTCAGGAAAATCGACTCTTCTGAAAATTATCCTTGGAGAGGTCTCCGCAGACGGTGGAGATGCGGGACTCGGCATCCGAGTCGAGGTCGGTTATCTCGCTCAGCAGCAGATTCCGGATAATGCGGAACAGTCCGTATTGGACTACTACCGAGGGGGAGCCAGGCTAGAGGAAGGTGAAGCCCGTAACCGATTGGCTGCTTACCTTTTCTACGGCGCTGATGTGTTCAAGCCTATTCGTCTGCTCTCAGGCGGAGAATGGACACGTCTAAGGTTGGCACTGCTAGTGCACAGGAAGCCTAACCTGCTCATTCTGGACGAACCAACGAACCACATGGACATCGCGTCGAGGGAGGCGCTTGAGGAAGCGCTAGAGGATTATCCAGGTACGATTCTGATTGTGACCCACGATAGGTATCTCATGAACCGTCTGGCACAGAAAATATGGGAACTGAATCGAGGTCGTCTAGCGGTTTATCTGGGCGGATTTAATGAATATAGGGCGGAAAGCCGACGCAGGATGGTTATGTCAATCGAGGGCGAGGTGAAAGAGCGGGGGCAATCGCGGTCGGAACCGAATCGAACGTCGTCGGTCGCAGTTCGAAGAGAGAAGGGGGGGCAGCGCGGCAGGAAGCTTGAAGAGGAGATCGAAGTGGCGGAACGACGACTTGCAGAGCTTGAAGCCGCGTTAGGTGAACTGGGGCAAGACACGAAAGCGGTATCCCAATTGGAGAGGAACTGGACGGAAAGAGAGGTTCTTCGAGAACAACTGGATCACCTGATTGAGCGGTGGATGGAGGAACAGGGGGAGTAGTCGGCGTTTAGAAAAAGGGACTGTCCCATAAGAGACGGCCCCTTATAATTTGCCGTTACAGACAGCGCGGTGAACCGTATCATAAATAGTGTTGCAACGGAATTGAAAGTAGATTTCGCAATGTTAAATTTGCAGGTGTATGCTTAAGTTATCGCTTCGTCCGATAAAGTAAGAGTAATGGTCAATTACGTCAGACAGAAAGGGGAACGAAGGGGTCATGGCCAGAATACTTATCGCAGACGACGATGTTCATATTCGCAAGCTCATAACCTTGTATTTGCGGAACGAAGGGTTTGATCCAGTCGAGGCGGCAGATGGTATCGAGGCGCTTACCGTCATGGAAAATTCGTTAGTCGATATCGTCATCCTAGATATTATGATGCCGCATATGGACGGATGGGAGCTATGCAGAGAGATCCGCAGGCTGTATCCGGAAATTCCGTTGCTGATGGTGACGGCCAAGGGGGAAGCGAACCAAAAGGTGAAAGGCTTTCAGCTTGGGACGGATGATTACGTGACTAAGCCTTTCGATCCCGTCGAGCTTGTGATGAGGGTAAAAGCGCTGTTGAAGAGGTATCGAATCGCTTCCTCCCAGGTCGTTCAATTAGGCGAAATCGTGCTGGACCGGCGAGCCCTCAAAATCATCCGCGAAGGCGAAGAACTTATATTGCCGTTAAAAGAGTTTGAGCTTCTGTTCAAGCTGGCCTGTCATCCAGGACAAATATTGACCCGAGAGCAGCTTATCGTGCAAATTTGGGGGATGGATTACGAAGGCGACGACCGAACCGTCGATGTCCACATCAAGAGAATAAGAGAGCGTTTCGCCGAAGATGCCGACCATTTCCGTATCGAAACCGTTCGCAGTCTCGGATACCGGCTAGAGGTAAATAAATGACGAGGTCTTTATACGTCCGCGTCGTGTTAACATTTTTGGCTGCCATGGCAGTAGGCTTGGTTGTCTCCGTTCTTGCCGGGCTAGCCCTGTTTGAGGAAAAAATAGACCGAATAGGGCAGGACGATATGGTAGCGGCTGCAGAGGAGATCATTCGAGTCTACGAACAGACGAGCCCGGAAAATCCGGATGAGTTCATGCAAAGCATGGTGCGGCTGACCTCCTACTCCATTCAATTATACGCCGACTCTGGAGTCATGAAATCATTCAAGTTCAGCTCCGATACGGACGAGCTTGCAATTTCACAGGAATCCAGTCGAAAAGTCATCGAGGGGGCGATATACCGGTCAACCTCCAAAGACAAGATGACGTTCATCGGGCTGCCCTTCCAAATCGGCGGCGAGCGTCAAGCTTTATTTTTGCTGCCCTCATCCAAAAACGAATCGACCCTCATTCACATGATGTTGACCATCCTTTTATTTGTTCTGATTACGGGAAGCATCTGCATTCTCATCGCCGCCGTCTATGTTGTAAATCCAATCAAGACGCTTACCGCCGCGACTAAACGACTTGCAAAGGGCGATTTCGACGTGGAATTGGGCGTCAAGCGCAAGGACGAGTTAGGAACTTTGGCTCGCAGCTTTAATGAGATGGCGGTTGATCTTAAACAATTGGAGCAGATGCGTCAGGACTTTGTCTCGAATGTGTCGCACGAGATCCAGTCTCCGTTAACGTCCATTTCCGGTTTTGCGAAAGCGTTGAAGGATATGAATCCGATTGCCGAATACGAGCGCGTTCAGTATCTGGATATCATCTTGACGGAAAGCGGCAGATTATCCAGACTCAGCGATAATTTACTCAAGCTTGCGTCCCTTGATTCCAATCACCATCCTCTGGAGTACACCGCGTTTAATCTTGACGAGCAAATAAGACAGGTTGTAGTGAACTGCGAGCCCTTATGGTCGGGGAAGAACATTCACATTGATCTGGACTTGCCTCAGGCTGAAATAACGGCCGATAAGGATCAGCTTAACCAAGTATGGATGAACCTGCTGGGCAACAGCATCAAGTTTACGCCTGAAGGCGGATTCATTCATATTCTAATAAGGACTCGCATGGATGAATATATCGTGACTTTATCCGATTCCGGAATCGGCATTGCGCCTGAACAACTCAGCCGCGTTTTCGAGCGTTTTTACAAGACGGATCGGTCCCGGAATCGCAGCGGCGGCAACGGTCTTGGACTCGCCATCGTCCATAAAATTGTCGCTCTTCACCAGGGCAGCATTCGTATTGAAAGCAATGTCGGACAAGGGACTAAAGTCGTCGTTAATCTGCCGGCCATTCCATCTGTCAGAACATAAATCAGTTCATGCTCCGTTCATATTTCCCCCATATTCTTCCGTATGTATCTCGCAGAATACAGAAGAAAATGAATGGAGGAGACGGAGAATGAGCGTTATTGGCACGATTGATTCGGTAAAATGGTTGACGGTTTATGAGCTGGTAATGTGCATCATCAATTTATTCGTATTGACGATTTATGCGGTTCCTATCAAGAAACATTACAGATGGTTTGATTTTTTGCCCAGCGCGGGCCTGCTTGCATCCCTTGCAAGCATTGCATCCGGAGACACTACGATTCCGGCTCTAATCATCGATTCGCTGACGCTGATCCTGTTTGTATGCACAATCAAGAGACTGTTTAAGCCTAAAATCTGGACTGCTCCGAGGAAGAAAGTACTCAGGGGCGTTAGGAGCGTTATCTGCGTATGCGGAGTTGTTCCCATTGTGTTTGTGTTAATGTACGAGGGAGTATTGCGGTACAACCCGGTTAGCGATTTAAGCGGAATGAGCTACTCCGAAGCTTTCGTGAAAATGAACGAGAGATTATCGCGGGAGTATCCGTTCGGGGAATGGAAGAAAATCGACTGGAATGAGCGTCGAAGCAAGTACGAGCCGATATTCAAACAGGCCGAGAAAGACAAAAACTTCGATTTGTATTATATAACGTTAAGAGAATATTTATTTTCTCTGCGGGACGGACATATCAAAATCGTTAACGACAATGTGTACGACGGGAATGAGGTTTTTAAGAAAGAAGTTGGCGGCGGCTTCGGACTAAGCACCGTTCAATTGGATAACGGCAAGGTTCTCGTGAGTCTGGTTTTGGAGAATAGCCCCGCCGAGAAAAGCGGAATTAAGCTGGGCGCGGAAATCGTCATGTGGGACGGGGTAACCGGTAAGGAAACCTTCAACCGGACGATTTGGAGCGAGACCAGCATGGCTACGGATGAGGTGAAGAGGTTCAATCAGGGGCGTTTTATGGTTCGGGCGCCCATCGGCAAGGAAGTGCAAGTGGAATTTCGCAATTGGGGAGAGACGGAGTTCGTCCGAACGAGTCTGACGGCTTATGACGATCAATTCGAAACGCTCAAGAAGACGAAAACCAAATTCACTCAGGCCGATTTGGATGCTTCCCCAATTGAAGGCGAGCTTCTGGACAACGGGTACGGTTATGTGAGAATCAAGCATTTTCTCCCTAAATCAAACATTACCGCCCCCGAAAAAAGCTTGGCGGACCTATTAAAGATGTTTCAGGACAAGCGCGTAAGAGGCTTGATTATCGATCTGCGGAACAATCCAGGCGGGGAGGATCAGCTTGCCGCTAATCTGGCCGGTTTCTTCGTTAAAGAGGAGAAGCACTATGAATATGTCAGTTATTACAACAGATATACGGGAAAGTTTGAGCTGAACCGGAATGAGGTTATTAGGGTCAAGCCTTCAAAGCCTTATTTTGATGGGAAAGTGGCCCTATTAGTCAACAGCAGAACCGGTAGCTCGGGAGAAGGAATGCCTCTTGCATTAAAAGGATTGCCTAACGTCAAAATTGTAGGGTTTACATCTACAGCCGGTTCGTTTGGACTTATGAGCAGCCCGATTGAAATAAAAATGCCAGAGGGGTACATCATTCAATTTCCAGATGGGAGGTCACTCAATCAAGACAAAGTGGTTCAGGGCGACGCTGACCAATCTGGGTCCGGGGGCGCGGTTCCCGACATTAAAATCCCTCTAAACGAAGAAACGTTCAAGGAAAGCGTAATGAACGGACAGGATGTCGAGTTGAAGTATGCAATCGAAGCGTTAGAGAGATAATCTAAGGGAACCACTCTATTATTCGCTGAAGCGGCGGCAGCCCCCGTAGCATAAACGAACAAGAAGGGCCTGTAAATTGTTCTGCGTACTATGGAATCAAAATCGGGCAGTGCGACTTTTGAGCGTTTTGTCTAAGGGAATATGGAATTTCACAGAAAACCAGCCTATAGCGGCAACATTTAAGCAGCTACAGGCTGGTTTCATAATCGAAAGCATCGATTAAGCAAAATGCTCCTGCCATTCATTCAATCCCTCATCCATCTGATAGGCTTTAAATCCTTCGGCCTGCAGCTTTTGTGCCGCTATTGCGGAGTATACACAGAGCGGACCTCTACAATAAGCAATAATCTCGGCATCCTGAGGCAGTTCACGTATGAAGTACTCCAGTTCCTCCATTGGTACCGATATAGCGCCTTCAATATGGCTAATTTCAAATTCTTCTTTCGGTCGTAAATCCAAAAGAAGTATGGACTCCGTATTTAACTTTTCCATCACTTCATCCATCGTTAGAGTTTGAATGTTGTCTAAGTTATTCATAAAATCGCCCTTAAGTCTTGCAATATCCGGAATTTGCTTCTCGCTAATCCTCCATAGCGAAGTCATGAAGTCAACAATAGCAGGGTCAGCCAAGGAATAGATAACGTGTGTGCCTTTCTTTGTGAATTTAACAAGTCTGGCATCCAATAAAACCTGTAGATGACGAGATACATTTGCAAAATTCATGCCCGAGGAAGAGGCTAACTTCTCCACCGTTTTTGATCCTTGGGACAATAAGTTCAGTATTTCCAAACGCTTATCGCTCGACAGGCATTTTCCGATTCTCGATAAGTGTCTATAGAGCTCTTCCTTTAAGATATTCGCAGAGTCCAACATATTATTGGTCATAATTCATTTTCCTCGCTTCTTGAAAAGTTAATCTAACACTGCGGTCATATGCGCCTTCGTAACAGACCAATGCGAGGCAGTCCAGTATTTGGCTCTATCCTTTACATAAATGATTTGTGGAGATTCATGCTTCACATTCAAATCTTCCGCTATTTGGTTGGATACCGGTCGCGATTCGATGACTTTGATCATGACATAATCCAATTTTTCATTCGGTGTATCTTTTAAATACTGTTCATATTCTTGAAGTGCATTAGCACTTACCGGGCAAGTTGTACTATGCTTAAGAATTACTTGTCCACGTTCAGATGACTTACTCAAAACCTCGTTCCATTCCTCAATACTTGTAATTTCAATCCAATCCATATGAAGGACTCCTTTCGTTATCAAACCGATTAGTCTAGAGTTTTTATATAGTGTACATCAAGCTGTTCAATTATTCAATTGAGCATAGCGTTCCATAACTGAACTGTAAGGAGGTAAGAAAAAGATGAATCTATACCGCATACTAAAAGGAGGTTTTTCAGATGGGAGCAACTGCATTAACGAGGAATACGTTTCAAAATTCAATTCAGTCTGGTGTAATGAGCAGACGAACTGGCTTCGCAATCCTCATTAGAATGCACTTGACGAAGCCAGCGTTCATAACTATAATTCAATAGAAAAATTGAATATTAGAATTTAAAGAAGAATTATCGTGGCTCAAAGAGAGAAGGAGAATACAAATGCTGGAGAATCCATTAGCTATGGGGGATAAAGTGCAAAATCTGCCCCCTTCCATTTTGGAGTATGTAAATTCATCGGAGAAGCAGCGTCAGTTACATGTAAAAACAATGAAGGTAGTCATTTTATCACAAATTCTTGCCGGATCGGGATTAGCGGCAGGAATCACCGTTGGCGCATTGCTTGCGCAAGACATGATTGGTTCGGATAGCTATGCTGGAGTGCCCACTGCGCTATTTACATTGGGTTCGGCTGGTGCCGCTTTTGGGATCGGTCGCCTTTCCCAACGCTGGGGACGACGGCCCGGACTGGCTATTGGATTCATTACAGGCGGTTTGGGAGCCATCGGCGTTGTACTCTCAGCGCTAGTAGACAGTATTCCTTTACTTTTTCTTTCGATGCTGTTATACGGAGCGGGCACGGCTACAAACTTGCAAGCGCGATATGCAGGTACGGATTTGGCATTGCCTGCACACCGGGCAAAAGCGATAAGTATGGCTATGGTATTCACAACGTTTGGTGCCGTTGCCGGCCCGAATCTAGTAAACCTGACTGGACGGCTTACTACTTCCTGGGGCGCTCCTTCGTTGTCAGGGCCATTCATGCTCGCAGCCGTGGCTTATATTGCAGCCGGCTTGATCCTTCTTATTTTTTTGCGGCCTGATCCGTTCATTGTCGCAAAGGCCGTTGCTGAAGGGCAAAGGGTCAAGGCTATTCCTAACCAAGAGAAACTATCCCATGCTCAAGAAAACACCATAAGTAAAAAAGGCATTGCAATTGGAGCAACCGTCATGGTTCTCACCCAGATTGTGATGATTGCCATTATGACCATGACTCCCGTGCACATGCAACATCATGGTCACGGCTTGGGCGAGGTGGGGATAGTCATCGGCATTCATGTTGCTGCGATGTATCTCCCTTCTCTTATTACTGGTGTTCTCGTCGATAAATTTGGTCATATTATCATGTCGTACGTTTCCGGATTTACGTTGCTGTTGTCAGGTTTACTGGCAGCATTTGCGCCTGGTGATTCTATGGGGTTGCTGGTTCTGGCGCTTGCGCTTCTTGGATTGGGTTGGAACTTTGGCATGATTAGCGGAACGGCGGCGATTGTTGATGCAACGCCTCAGCAGGTTCGTGCAAAGACCCAGGGCACGGTGGATGTTTTGATCGCTTTAGGGGGAGCCTCTGGAGGCGCATTGTCCGGTATGGTTGTAGCGCAATCCAGCTATACGACACTTTCTTTGGCTGGAGCTTTCCTATCCTTACTGCTGATTCCAGTCGTCGTTTGGTTCCGAACGAAGAAAGCTTGAAGCCTCCACTTTTCTCCCGATGTTGAGCTCGCAGCGTTACCGCATATCGAATCGCCGAAGTATACAGGAGTGGAATTTAACATGACACAGCATGAACCCGTGATAATTATTGGGGCAGGATTGAGTGGCCTGAGAGCAGCCTCATTGCTTACCGCTCAAGGGATTTCAAGACTATCCAAGTTATGGTCCTCCTGCGGGTATGCAAAGCTGGGACAAGAAGATCATTTTTGCAGGTACGGAAACCGCTCGTACTCAAGGCGGACATCTGGAAGGCGCGCTCAGATCCGCTGATCGAGCCGTATCTGAAATTATAGAGCGATTCAAAACGAATCACTTATAGGCGCATATGACTTAAATAAAAACGATTAAATTGAAAGCACTGGCCTTTTGATCGGGTATTTCCCGAAAGGCCAGTTTTTTTAACGATACAGGCTTTATAAGTTTTACGTATATTCTTCCCTGTATCGTCTCCGCAAAGCTTCTCCGGCTGTCAGAGGACACCGGAGGCGTTTTTGCTTGGTTGTAGGACGATTGACGAAAGAAGGAATTTGATGATACCATTCATATATAAAAACATATTTAATATATGAAATAGAGGTGGCTGTGATGCCGAGATTGGCCAACAAAGTGAGTTTAATTACCGGATCGGGTTCCGGTATAGGCAGAAGCGCTGCGCTCTTGTTCGCTTCCGAAGGAGCAACGGTAATCGTTAACGACCTCAGCGAGGAGAGCGGTCTTGAAACAGTCCGTCTAATCCAGCAAGCAGGCGGCGAAGCCTTCTACATTAATGCCGACGTTGCCGATCCCAATTCCGTAGCTGAGATGACGGAAATCGCTATCGGCAAGTATGGAAGAATCGATGTTCTGTTTAACAATGCGGGCATCAGCGGAGTGGGCGCCATCCACGAAATTGAACCTGAGTCCTGGGATCGTGTCATCCGTGTAAATCTTAAAGGCGTCTTCTTGCCGTGCCGATCTGTGCTTCCACATATGATGGAGCGACGCAGCGGCTGCATCATCAACATGTCTTCTTGTATCGCTGAGATCGGTCTTGCCAGAAGAGCCTCCTACGCTGCAACTAAAGGAGCCGTACTGGCACTTACCAAGTCTATGCAGGTTGATTACGCACCGTATAACATTCGAGTTAACGCACTATTACCAGGTACAATAATGACCCCATTTGTTGAAAAGTACTTAAGTGAATCCTACGAAGATCCCGAAATAGCGATCGCGGCGATCAAGACTAGACAGCTTAGCGGTGAACTCGGCCGCCCGGAAGACGTAGCCCGTGCCGCACTGTTTCTGGCTTCTGATGAATCATCGTTTATGCTCGGTTCACCGCTTTATATTGACGGTGGCGTCGTATTTGGAAAAAATGCTTAAAGAATATCAAACAACATACCGAGAGGCGGATACAACAAGATGAAGCTGTTATCGTTTTATAAAGAAGGAGTCGCTGTACTGGGGATCAAGACAGACAGAGGAATAATTGACGTTAATGCCGCACGGGAGAAGAGCGGACTTCCTTCGCCGACATCGACGATTGAGGCCGTAGAAGCAGGGACAACTGCGATCCAGCAGCTTGAGGCTTTGACGGAGCATGCACTTAAGAACGGGCATAGCTTGCTGGCGGAGTCTGAGATCGAATATGCGCCTTGCATTACGTCGCCGGGCAAGATTATCTGCGTCGGCTTAAATTATCGCAAACACGCAGATGAGACAAATGCGCCATACCCTGAGTATCCAATTCTGTTCAATAAGTTTGAAAACGCACTCACCGGACATCTCGCGGAAGTTACCGTGCCGAAGGTTACAAACGAGTTGGATTACGAAGCAGAGCTTGTCATTGTCATTGGTCAGCGTACGAAAAATGTCGACGAGGAAAACGCGCTTGCGAACGTCTTCGGTTATTGCGCGGCCAACGACTTATCGGCACGTGATCTGCAAATGCGTACAGCACAATGGATGCTTGGCAAAACTTGCGATGGATTCTGCCCCCTGGGTCCCTATCTTGTAACTGCGGACGAAGTGGGGGATCCCAATTCACTTGGAATTCGCACTTATGTGAACGGGGAGCTTCGTCAGAACTCAAATACTTCGGATATGATATTCAGATGCGACGAGCTAGTTAGCTACATTTCTAAACATATGACTCTTGAGCCGGGTGATCTTATTCTAACGGGAACGCCAGAAGGAGTCGTGCTGGGGCTACCGTCTGATCGTCGCGTTTACTTGCAACCAGGAGATTCTACTACAGTCGAGATTGACCAACTTGGCAGTCTAACCAACCGCTTTGTCGTAGAGCTCAGCTAATCGCAGAATAACAAGAGAATAAACATCGATAAGGAGACGCAGAGATGAGTCTGTTGGAAGGTTTGTTGGTGCTCGATTTCAGCCAGTACCTAGCTGGTCCATTCGCAGCAATGCGGTTGGCCGATCTCGGGGCTCGCGTGATTAAGATCGAACGTGAGGATGGAGGTGACGCAAGCCGCGGATTAACCCTATCGAACTTGAAGGTTGACGGGGATAGCACCGTGTTTCATTCCATGAACCGCAATAAGGAAAGCTACGCAGCCAACCTTAAGAATCCGGACGACTTGCTCAAAGTGAAGAGACTTGTTGAGAAAGCGGACGTATTAATCGAGAATTTTCGCCCTGGCACAATGGAGAAGTTTGGGCTGGAATATGAATCGGTAAAGCGGATAAATCCGAAAATTGTATATGCCAGCATCACCGGCTATGGAGCGGAAGGACCTTGGAAGGATAAACCGGGTCAGGATTTGCTCGTGCAAGCTCTATCCGGCATTCCGTGGCTAAACGGCACCTCGGATCAGCCGCCAATGCCGTTCGGTCTGTCTGCCGTCGATATGTTTGCTAGTGCGAACACGGTACAGGGGATCCTGGCTGCGCTAGTACGACGCGGCAGGACTGGAGAAGGCGGTCTTGTCGAGACAAGCTTGATGGAAGCGGCATTGGATTTGCAGTTCGAGGTCTTGACAACTCATCTAAACGATGGCGAAAAATTGCCGGTTCGAAGTCGACTTAGCGGTGCACACGCCTATTTGGGAGCGCCCTACGGCATTTATGAGACCAAAGATGGCTTCCTAGCGTTAGCGATGGGTTCTGTTGTTCGACTAGGCGAATTGCTGAGCTGCGAGCCTTTAACCCGTTACACTGACCCTAATAGTTGGTTTGAACAACGGGACGAGATTAAGGCTATTCTCGCTTCACATTTGCGAAACCGTCCAACCCGGGAGTGGCTGACTGTACTGGAAGCTGGAGGGTATTGGTGTGCCGAGGTGCGGACGATGAAGGAAGCGCTTCATCACGAAGGAGTCCAAGCGCTTGATATGGTGATAGAGGTAAGTCGTCGTAATGGCGCAACACTGCGGACGACGCGATGTCCGATTCGTATAGACGGCGAGAGGCTCGTTTCTTCGAAAGCTTCACCGGTATTGGGAGAGGACACGTCCGCCATCGATCTCGAGCTAGGAGAAGCATGGAAATGAGCCGCGCCGACAAACCGCTCGCAGGGTTGACAGTCGTTGATTTCAGCCAGTTTCTATCCGGGCCCTACGCTGGACTTCGACTTGCCGATCTCGGCGCACGCGTCATCAAGATCGAGAACCCGAGTGGCGGCGATTTATGCAGGCGACTTTACATTTCTAATGTGGAGATTGAAGGCGATAGCTCGCTATTTCATGCGATCAACCGTAACAAGGAGAGCTTCTGTGTCGATTTAAAAGACGAGAGAGGGAAAGAAGCTCTTGCTCGTCTTTTAGAAAAGGCGGACGTCGTCATTCAGAACTTTCGTCCGGGAGTCATAGAGAGACTTGGGTTCGGTTACGATGCGGTACGAAAAATAAATCCGAGTATCGTTTACGGTTCAATCAGCGGTTACGGAACAGTGGGCCCCCTGATGGGGATGCCCGGGCAGGATCTTCTTGTGCAGTCGCTTACCGGTTTAGCAAGATCAGGGATGCGCGATCTCGGTGACGGTAATCATGACTCCCCACTGGCATATGGTCTTGCGGTCGCTGATATGGGAGCGGGTGCGCTTCTGGCGGAAGGCATCCTGGCCGCGTTAGTTCGACGTAGTGTGAGCGGACGAGGAGCGCTTGTCGAGACGAGCTTGCTTGAAGCAACTCTTGACTTGATGCAGGAAGCATTCTCTGATATTCTTGTTAGCTCATCGGAGGCAAATGAAAAGGGGCAAGTGAGCGCTCCAGCCGGGATCTACCGGACAATGAACGGTTATCTTGCTATTGGAAGAGGCTGCTCGCAGACAAGACTGATTCAAGCCATAGGTATGGAGGAAGAGAAGAAACGTACATCCGATGCCGTAAATCAACTAGAATGCATAGAGGACGTTCGGCAATGGATTCAGGCGAAGCTCACTTCTCGGTCGACGGCGGATTGGCTAATAGCGTTGGAGCAGGCGGGAATCTCATGTTCGGAGGTAATGGACTGGAACGGTCTACTTAAACATGACGGTTTCCGCGCTTTGGAGATGAATCAGACTGTTCAAAGATCCAGCGGAAGAACATATCGCGCTCTACGTTGCCCGATTCGGATCGATGGCAGACGATTAACCTCAGTAACCGGGTCTCCCCGCATTGGGGAACACAACGAAGCTATCTTACGAGAGCTTAATACTAAGTGACAAGTTAAATAGGGGGGCTTATGCATGATCGTCGATGCCCATCAACACTTCTGGAATTTGGATAAAGTCGCTTATCCCTGGTTAAAGCCGGAGCACGGCGTCATCTACCGGACCTTCGAAGCGCCGGAGCTGGAGCCCCTTCTCAGAGATGCAGGCGTAGACAAGACTGTCATTGTACAAGCGATGGACTCCATAGAGGATACTGAATATATGCTGGAGACGGCAGCCCAGTATGATTGGGTGGCAGGCGTCGTCGGCTGGGTTCCGCTGGATCGACCGAGCGAGGCGTATCGCTTGCTTCAGCAATTTACCCGTAACCGCTATTTTAAAGGAGTTCGGCATCTGATTCACGAAGAGGCTGATCCCGACTGGATTGTGCGTCCCGAGGTTATCGAAGGTCTCAAGGTGCTCGCATCGTTTGGAATGACTTTTGACGTAGTGGCGGTGTTTCCGAACCATTTGAAGCACGTGCCGTTTCTAGCCGCGCATGTGCCGAACCTTAACATGGTGATCGACCATCTGGCAAAGCCTCCGATTCGAGAGAAGGGATGGGAACCATGGGCGTCACAGCTAGCAGAAGCCGCTGCCTACCCCAACGTCTATGCTAAAATATCCGGCCTAAATACAGCTTCAGACCCTGTTCATTGGACTGCGTTGGACTGGAAGCGCTATATTGATTTTGCCCGGACTCATTTTACATCGGAACGACTCATGTTTGGAAGCGACTGGCCAGTCGCCAACTTGGCTGGAGATTACCAAACGGTTATTGAAGCAACTATGTCCGTGTTAGCGGATTATAGCGAAGAGGAGCGACAGGCAATATTGGGCGGGACGGCGGATCGGTTCTACCGGTTGTCGGAATGAGACCTTATAGAATGGCGGGATGCGAATTGGCAAACCAATTAGATTATAAGCCTAAGCTTCCGAGAGACAGATCTCTCGGCATTGGTATCATAGGCGCGGGAGAGATTGTGCGTGAAGCCCATCTTCCCGCATATGAAATGGCCGGTTTTAATGTCGTCGGCATTACGAACAGAACGCGCGCACGGGCGGAACAAGCAGCGGAAGCCTTTGCAATTCCTAAGGTGTACGACTCCGCGAAGGAATTAATCGAGGATCCGGATGTTCAGATCGTCGATATCGCCTTAACGGCCGATCTGCAGCCCGAAATTGTGCGAATGGCGGCTAAGGCCGGCAAGCATGTGCTTTGCCAGAAGCCGCTCGGAGAGACGTACGCGGCCGCAGTGGAAATCGCCGATATCTGTGACGAATATGGGATACGCGGCGCAGTAAATCAACAGATGCGTTGGGCGCCCGGTATTCGGGCAAGTCATGCGATCATACAGAAGGGGTGGTTAGGCGAGCCTGTTCAGGCGGATGTACAAGTTAATGTTCATACGGACTTCGCAGGTTGGCCTTTCCTTAGGGATATCGAAACGCTTGAAATCATGTACCATAGTATTCATTACCTCGATTCCATCCGCTTTTTGTTCGGTACGCCAGAAGCTGTATTCGCCGATGGAGCCAGGTATCCCGGCCAGGTGTGCCGAGGAGAGACTCGAACGACGATTCACTTGCGCTTTCCAGGGGAAATCCGGGGACTTGTCCATGACAACCATAACAATTGGGCGCCTATGGACGATTGGTATGCGACCTTTCGTTTTGAAGGGACGAAAGGGATCATTACGGGGACGAATGGCGCGTTGTACAATTACCCTGAAGGCAGAGAGGATACGATTCGTTACCTATCTAAAGAGCTATCGCTATCGGTATGGCAGGAGCCGAAGCTCGAAGGTCGTTGGTTCCCGCATGCATTTATGGGAACGATGGGCGAACTGATGCGGGCCATCGAAGATGGCCGCGAGCCAGAAAACAGCGTAAGAGATAACTTACTTACGTTAAAGATGGTATTTGCCGCATACCGTTCAATGGCGGAACGCCGTCCAGTGTTTCTGGAGGAGATTAACAGCTAATAAATATCGGCGCACGGCGTCAGACCGAAACGAGGAAATCAAACGTGATAACGTTAAGAGGAATGACTTGGAATCACGAAAGAGGCATCCGTCCGCTTGAGGCAGCATCAGCTGTGTTTGCCTCTAAGCATCCTGACGTACGCATTGAATGGGACGCACGGTCACTGAGTGACTTCGAACAATACCCTTTGGAACTGCTCGCCGACCGTTACGATCTGATTATGATTGATCATCCGCACCTTGGCGCAGCCGTCCGGCAAGATTTGCTATTGCCGCTAAATAGTTGGCTATCGGCTGATTTCCTAAGCGATCAAGCAGCGAACAGCGTGGGTCAGAGTTATGCGAGCTATACGTGGGGCGATTGTCAACTGGCGCTGCCTCTCGATGCCGCTGCCCAGGTCGGCGCATATCGCGCCGATCTTCTGGAACGGCATGGGTCGGGTATTCCGAAGACATGGGAAGAGGTCTCTAGCCTTGCGAAGGCCTTGCCCAATGGAATGTCGATCGGTTTGCCGTTTGTCCCGGTGCATGCGTTCGCCAGTTTTTTTACGTTAAGTTCGCAGCATGCAGGGCTGCAGTTTTGGAGCGACGGTACCCCGCTTGAGCTGGAAACGGGTGAATACGCGCTCGAAACGCTGAGAGAGCTTGCTTCTTATATGCACCTCATGTCAGCGAACGAGGATCCGATTGCGATGCTTCAGCGCATGGGAGAGACGGACGAAGTCGCCTACATTCCACTTGTTTATGGTTATTCGAATTATGCCAGAGAAGGCTTCGTTACAAATCCAATTAAATTTGCGAATATTCCTTCCGTAGATGGAGAATCGAAAGGCAGTATGATTGGAGGCGTTGGACTAGCCGTTTCGCAACGATGCCGGAATCCTGAAATTGCAATCCAATTCGTTATAATGGTTGCAAACGGAGAATTCCAACGAACCGATTTCGTCAAGAATGGCGGGCAACCCGGTCATCGCAGCGCGTGGCTTGATGAAGATGCGAATCGGCTGACGAACAATTTTTTCGCCGATACCCTTCGGACATTGGACAATGGTTCTGTTAGGCCGCGTTTTGATGGATATATCGCATTTCAAGAGCGGGCCGGAGCCTTAATTCGTGATTTCATCACTGGAGCCGAGCATGACAACAAAGCGCTTGTTCGCAGGCTTAATGACATGTTGTGGACGGCTATGAAAGAGGAAGATGGGATATGAAGGATTACAAAGTGCCGGCGCTCGAGAAAGGGCTGGAGATCTTAGAGACCTTGTCGCAAAGTACAGTTCCGATGTCGATAACAGAATTGTGCCGGACGCTTGAGCGCAGCACCAGCGAATTGTACCGCGTAGTTGGCTTCTTAGAAGAGAAAGGGTATATCGCCAAGGACGCACACACCGGAAATTTCAGACTTACCCTTAAGCTGTTTGAGTTAGCTCATCTCCATTCGCCAGTAGACCAACTCTTGCGCGCGGCTTCAATTCCAATGCGTGAATTGGCAGACGAGCTCAAACAGTCATGCCATCTCAGCGTGTTGCGCGGCACGGATTTGCTAGTCTTGCATCAAGAGGAGAGTCCGCTTAAGTACCGGCTTTCCGTCGAGGTTGGCGGACGATTCGACGCTCTTGGAACGGCATCGGGTCGGTTGCTGGCCGCCTTTCTGTCAAAAGAAGAGCAGGAATGGTTGTTCGAGCATCACGCGGGGTATCAAGCATCGTCTGATGAGGAAAAGTCGGCGATACGTAACAAACTTGAACAGGCTAAAGCGACGGGGCGGAGCTTGGCGGAGAGCGAATCCCATACTGGAGTGTGTGATTATGCCGTATTGATTGGAAATCCAGCAAGCGGATTCGCGGCGGCGCTCGCCGTGCCGTGGCTTACCGTGCCTGGATTAGAGGTTCCCGAGCGCGAGCTGCTGGAGAAGCTGCGAGACCGTGCAGATGGCATTACGCGGGCGCTTGGCATGACGCTGGCTGTATAAAAACCAAAATTGATCCGAGACATTAATTCCAAGGAGGGATTAAATTGAATTCACTATATTACGAAGACTATGTGACGGGTACTGAGCGTGTCTCCACCGGTCGTACAATAACCGAGGCGGACATTGTCCTGCATGCGGGCCAGACCGGAGACTTCTACCCGCATCATATGGATGCCGAGTGGTGCCGTACCCAAGATTTCGGACAACGTATTGCGCACGGCACACTGATATTTAGCATCGGAGTCGGAATGACTGCCGGCGAGATTAATCCCGAGGCATTCTCTTATGGTTACGATCGTCTTCGTTTCGTAAAGCCAGTGTTCATTGGGGATACAATTCGCGCTAAGGCATCAATTAAAGAAAAACGCGATCACCCCAAACGCAGCAATTATGGATTCGTTGTCGAGCTCGTTGAAGTAACGAATCAGCGTGGTGAAACGACTCTCATATGCGAGCATGTACTGATGGTCCGCAAACGTCCCAATGAAAGTGAGTCATAAGTTTTCTGTTGCTTTTATTTTAGCAGGTATGAGAGTTTACAAATGATTTTACAGACTCTAATGTTGATATTTGATCATCGGCAAGAGGCTGTCCAATAAGTCCCTAAAATAAAAAGTTGAGCCCAAACTCGGTGTGAACCTTCTCCAGCCCTCGCAAGGAGAAACGACGGAACGAGCGATTGCCCTTGATGTGACCGAACACGCTTTCTACCTCGACTTTACGCCGAGCATAGACCGCGGATTCCTCGTCATCCTCAAGGGCTTTTTTGGCCTTTGCCTTTAGCTCTTCCCAGATCGTATTCCAGTGTACCTGCCGATTTCCCTTGGCCTTGGTGCAGTTTGCCTTCAGTGGACAATCCCTGCAGTCTTCACATTCGTAAATCTTATAGCTTTGCTCCAGACCAGAAGCGTTTGAAGCGCAGTTGAAGTCGATCGTCCTGCTGAAGAACAAGGGACAGACGCTTCCGATGAAGAAATGCAGCAAAGTCTACATTCCGAAACGGTATTTTCCGGCCTGGAAAAACTTGTTGGGTGGGAAAACGCCAACATGATTTCGGGAGCATTCGAGCCGTCCGGTTTATTACCGTTTCAAATGCCAGCCAATATGAGAACGGTAGAAGAGCAGTTCGAAGACGTCCCGCACGACATGGAGTGCTATATCGATACGGAAGGCAACGTCAATGGCTTCGCCTTCGGACTGAATTGGAGCGGCGCCATTGAAGACGAATGCACGGCGAAATACCGGAAATTAAGCCGATCGATCGAATCAGAGGGGAGGGGGGAGGTATGGCAGACAGGGGGGGGATAAGGGAGCACCAAATTGCAAGTCTCCAAGTGGCCCTAGTGATTTTCACTCTCATCTCTCCCGAATAAACAACGTACCTGATCGCAAATGATCGCAGCTTTGATATGAATAGGCCAGCCTGTTTTCGGGTTGGCCTTTTTAAGCAGGCCGGCATATGTGGGTGGGCCTCTTACCTGTTCATTCTTCTATAGTCAGACGGCGTCACGACATGACGTTCTTTGAAATTCTTATAAAAAAGTGTGATGTTAGAGTAACCCGCCTCGTGCGCGACTTCTCCAATTGACATCCCCGTATATTTGAGCAGCATGGTCGCTTCTTTTATTTTTATGTCTTGTACCATTCTCATTAATCCGTATCCGAAATGTTGTTTTAGAAGATTGCTGAGATAGTTCGGATGATAGTTAAAATGGGATGCTAAAGTATGGAGTGTTACCTGCTTATAGTTGTCATTAATGTACTGGACGATCTTTGCGATCGGCGCTTTGGATGTCGGACCAGAACGTTTAGTCGGATTTGACTCCTTGTAGTCCCTCATAAGCTCGGTAAACAGGAGAATAACATGGCAGTTTATTGCTTCTTCCGAACCGAATGTCGGTTCGAAGTACTCACATAGCGCTTGTTGCATATAGGTATGGGCATTCTGGTTGCTCGAGGAGCGGAAAATAATGTAATTATTGTGATCCTGACTCCTATAAATAGAGTTAATTAGGAACTCAGACATGAGGTCGTTTCCTGATAAACGTTTCATTACATCAATATCAAAAAAGCGTTTGCTCATTAATAAGTTGATGATAATATCGTTATCTTCCGGTTTCTCAATAGAATGGATAACATTAGAGTCCATAATACAAAATTCTCCGGAGTCCATAACAACCGGTTTTCCGTTAATGACCTGCCTGCACTGGCCAGAATAAACAAAATTTATCTCTAAAAATTCGTGACGATGCTCAGGGGTAGCGATATAACGAGGATGTTTATAGAACGCGATTTGTTTTCCCGGTACCAGAAAGGGCTCGAGAATCGTTTTAATCCCGTTCACTTGAGGGACGGCCGCCTCGTAACCTGCATAGATGTCTTCAGGGGATTTCAAGGCCATCCATTCAATTTCGTCCCGTTTTCTCAAATAGGCGTCAAGCTCCTTGCTATTCATCGAACTCACCTCCGTATAACTTTTATTTTAACACCTTAATAAAAGATAAAAAAGTGCTTAACTTTTGGACTAAGAAATCCTTTGATACTTGCTGTAAAATGGAACTGGAGGCGATTTCTCCGCAGATACCGCGGATAAATAAGCCTGTTTTTCCTATAATGAAGGAGGATGATGAGAATGTTGGGTGTCTATTGTTTACGGACAGAAAATTTGAACAATCCCTTAGGATTGGATAACAAGTCTCCGCGATTATCGTGGAAAATCAAAAGCGACGACCAAAACGTCATTCAAAACGGCTATCAAGTTCAAGCCTCTGTCAGCGTAGGTTTTGAACAATTGTTCTGGGACAGCGGCAAGGTACTGGGTCGATCTCAGAGAATAGTTTACAGCGGGCTTGAATTGAAGTCGATGGACCGGGTTTTCTGGCGGGTAAAAGTCTGGGATAATTATGGGAACGAATCAGCGTTTGGAGCCCCGGCGTTTTTCGAGATGGGATTGCTGACGGGAGCAGACTGGAAAGCGAAATGGATCGAACCTGAAGATGAGGTCAATCCTGACGTTTATAAGCCAGCGCCTTATATTCGCAAAGATTTTCACGTGAGAACCGGACTTGTTTCGGCTAAAGCCTACATGACCGCAAGAGGGTTGTATAAATTTTATTTGAACGGCACGGAGGGAACCGACCACCTGTTCACACCCGGATTTACATCCTATTACGCACGGTTGCAATACCAAGCGTATGACGTGACGCATCTTTTGAAGGAAGGTGCCAACGCTTGGGGGATTATTCTGGGCGATGGATGGTGGAGAGGCTCCACAGGTGTTGTGCTAAAAAACAATTTCGGTTATAAAGTGGCTTATTTGGGACAATTGGTATTAAGCTATGAAGATGGAAGCCGGGAGATCATTGGCAGCGACGAGTCGTTTAAAACTTCTTTCGGGCCTCTGCTAAAGTCCGATTTGAAAGCGGGAGAAATCAATGATGCCCGAATCGATGTCGCGGGATGGAATATGGCCGGATTCAACGATTCGGCATGGACCGCAGTCCATATCAAGGACTATGGGACAGACAATCTGGTAGCCTCCAGCCTGCCAGTACGGGCCAGAGAGAAATTCTCTCCCCGAATCATAGTCACCCCAAATGGAGAAACAGTGCTTGACTTCGGACAAAACATAGCAGGTTGGGTTGAAATGAAGGTGCAAGGCGACGCGGGGACGGAAGTCATTCTGGTACACGGCGAAACGTTGGACAAGAATGGGGATTTTACGTTGGCAAACCTGGAACATACGGGACCGATGACAGATTTCCAGGAAATTCACTACATTTTGAATGGACAATCTGAAGAAACATACCGGCCCTATTTCGCTATTTTCGGGTTCCGTTATGTCCTGTTGAAAAATTATCCGGGAGAACTTAAAGCGGAGCAATTTACAGCCGTTTCAATCTACAGCGACATGGAAGAGACGGGCGACTTTTCCTGTTCCAACCCGCTGATCAATCAGTTAGTTTCCAACTCCAGATGGAGTATGAAAGGAAACTTTATGGAAATACCGACGGATTGTCCGACCAGAGAGCGGGCAGGGTGGACCGGCGACGCTCAGTTGTTCGCTAGAACGGCTACGGATTTTATGAACGTATATTCTTTCTATGAAAAGTGGCTGGCCGACCTCGCGGCTGAACAGTTTCCGTCCGGCGCGGTAGCTTCTACGGTCCCTCAAGTACTAGGGTTCCACAGCGTGGATGAATATGAACGAGTCATAAAAAACGTCGCCAACCCGATGGTGGCTATGCTCGCTTCTACCAAACCAGGAGAACCCGGTTATCTGGATGGTTCCGCAGGCTGGGGAGACGCAGCGGTGATTGCACCGTGGACGATGTATTTATGTTATGGAGACAAATCGATTCTGGAAAGGCAGTATGACTCTGCTAAAGCGTGGGTCGAATACATGAGAACAAATGCCGAAAATCGTAACGAACACTACAAAGATGAAGCTTATTACCATAACAATACGGATGGGGAATTGGATGCAAATTATGTCTGGGATACGATGTTTCACTGGGGGGAATGGCTGGAAGCCGATACCCACCAAAGCACTGAACAATTAGGCGCCGAAATTCAAACGAGAATGTTCAGAGGCGATCCACTGACAGCGACTGCCTATTACGGGTACTCCACTCGCTTGCTCTCTGAAATAGCCGGAATCCTGGGAAAGAAGGAAGACTCGGAGCAGTACACGAAACTGTACGAGAAGATCAAGCGGGTATATAACCATTACTTTATTAAAGAGAATGGCGAAATATTAGAAGGCAGACAAGCTCCCTATGTTCGAGTCTTGGCCTTTGACTTGGCCTATGAGGAACGGAAACAAGCTATAGCCGATCGGCTTGCGGAGCTTGTCGTCGAGCAGGATTACCATCTGAATACAGGCTTCCTTTCCACGCCGTTTATTCTGCACGTATTGGCTGAGCACGGATATTCGGATGTTGCCTTCCGACTGCTGGAACAGGAGTCCAGCCCGTCATGGTTATACGCAGTGACCAAAGGAGCAACGACGATTTGGGAAAGCTGGAAAGGCGTTTCTCCCGAGGGCGAGCTGACTCTTTCTCTCAATCACTATTCCTACGGGGCGGTATGTAATTTCCTTTTTGAAGGTGTGACCGGTGTTCGCCCCCTCATCGAGGAACCGGGATATAAGCACTTTGTGATTAAACCATGGCTAGGCGGCACGTTAACGCACGCTTTTGCAAGGTATGAATCCCCATATGGCACAATCGAATCCAGCTGGAAGAAAACCGATGGCGGAGTGGACTACAGATTCGTTGTACCTGCGAATTCAACTGCGACCTTTATGCTGAACGGAAGCGAAAAGGACTTGCATCGACTTCAATCCAATTTTAATTATGTTTCTTATATAAATGGCCGCGTCATTTGCGAAGTGGGCAGCGGCATATATCATATCATGTTGTAAATTAATATATTTTTATGGGCGATCGATCAACTCCCAATAATATGGACGAAGCACAGAGGTATGCGAAGAACATCGCCGGCGACGGTATATCTGCCAGCATCTGCGAAGGATTGCAGGATATTAACAATCGTACACTATTCGTAGAATACCCCGCCAAAATTATCCTTGGCCAATTATTATGACCAAAACACTCTGATGATATTTCTCTGAATGAAATTCAGCAAATAGGATACTATGCGATCGATTTATAAAGTCATTACCTTCAAGAAGAGAGACACCACAAGGCACCCTTCGGGCTTACAAAAAGCTCGAAGGTTTTTTTGTTTTCCGAGCCGGCCAAAAAGTCTCGAAAGTGTTAGCGAAAAAGTCTGCAAAGTGTTAGTGATGTAATGCGCCATTTTTTACAATCGAATTAGATCGAATAAATAAGTAACTTACCTATTCGGTTATTATCGCGAAAGGAGAGTCGCATGGATCACGAATCGTTGGAACTCATGAAGGTTTTCGGACGTCTGTACCGCAAAAATATCGATACCCGCATAGACGCCGCTAGCAGAAAAGTAAACGAAGCCCGTATGTTGCTGATCCTCATGGAAAGAGAGCAAGACCGTATGAGCGTGTTGGAGCTCAGCGAGTATTTGGGAGTGACTTCCCCGTTCGTATCCCAACTGTTGAACGATATGGTCGAACGGGATTTGATCGTCCGCGCCAAAGATCCGATAGACCGTCGGATCGTTCGGGTTTCGTTGACGGAGAAGGGGAAACAGCAAGCCTTCGATGTTCTCCGATATTCCCGCAAGCTTTACGAAGGGTTGGCGGAGCATCTCGGAGCCGAGGAAAGCCGCATGTTGTCCAATCTGCTGCAGAAATCGATCGATTATCTCGATACCCGAATATACGATTCGGAGAAGGGGCGTACATGACCTTATTATTGCGATATTTGAAGCCCTACAAGAAATCGATTGCAGCGCTTCTCATCCTGATGTTCGGGGGAATCATGCTCGAACTGTATTTGCCTACGCTGATGGCGAACATGGTGGACTTCGGCATCGCGAAAGAGGATATGGACTACGTCTACCAGACCGGCGGGTGGATGCTCTTCTGCTCCATCTTCGCGGTGGCGCTAACCGTCGGCGTGAATTACCTCTCATCCGGAGTCGCACACGGTTTCGGCAAAGATTTGCGACGCTCCCTGTTCGTTCAAGTACAGAAGTTCTCCTTGCAGCAATTCGAACGTTTCGGACCGGCTTCGCTGATGACGCGAACGACGAACGACATCCGGCAAGTGCAGGATTTGGTCAACGCGCTGTTCGGGATGATGACCCGCGCGCCCATCATGCTTCTGGGGGGCATCCTTCTAGCGTTCTATCGGGATTCGATGCTTTCCTTGGTTTTTATTGCCGTGTTGCCGGTATTGGCGGGAATCATTTTCCTAATCATGCGGAAAGCCGTTCCCTTATTCGGTTTGTTGCAGCTAAAGACGGATCGCTTGAATCTGATCATTCGCGAGAAGTTAAGCGGCATTCGCGTCATTCGCGCGTTTAACCGGACGGAATACGAGAATGGGCGGTTTAACCAGGCGAACGAAGATTATCGCGATACGGGCATCAAGGTGAACAAAATAACGGCTTATTTGTTCCCCGCGATGTCCATGGTGATGAGTGTAACGAATGTTTCGATTGTCTGGTTCGGCGGAATTCGAATCGACCAAGGGCACATGCAAATCGGTAATCTTATGGCATTCCTGCAATACGCGATGATGATTATGGTCGCTCTGATCATGTTATCGATGATGTTCGTCATGATTCCGCGAGCGCAAGCTTCAGCCAATAGGATTGCCGACGTGTTGCGACTCGAACCGACGATCGCGGACGCAGGGAGCAACAAGCTTGCAACCGAGATCAAGGGCCGTATCGAATTCGCGGAGGTCACCTTTCGTTATCCCGGAGCCGCGAATCCGGCGCTTCGATCGGTTTCTTTTCAAGCCGGACCGGGCGAAACGACGGCGATTATCGGGAGCACGGGCTCGGGCAAGACGACGCTGCTGCAACTCATTCCGCGCTTATATGACGTAGAGAGCGGTGCGATACTCATCGATGGCGTGGACATTCGGGATATGCCTCAGCGATCACTCAGGTCACGCATCGGGTATGTCACCCAGAAAGCGTCCTTATTCCGGGGCACGATTGCGGATAACGTGGCGTTCGGCCGAGATCAGCTAGCGCCTGATCAACTGGAAGAAGCGCTCCGAATCGCGCAAGCTTTGGATTTCGTCCGTTCGAAGGAGAAGGGTGCGGATGAAGAAGTCGCGCAAGGAGGAGCCAATTTCTCGGGCGGCCAGAAGCAGCGGTTGTCGATCGCAAGAGCTCTCGCGAGGAAGCCTGCGATCTATTTGTTCGACGATAGCTTCTCGGCGCTGGATTATAAGACGGATGCCGAGTTAAGGAAAGCGTTGAAGCAGGTCACGGGGGATGCCACGATCTTGATTGTCGCTCAGCGCGTCAGCACGGTGAAGGACGCCGATCGGATTATCGTGCTTCACGAGGGAGCAATCTCAGGCATCGGATCCCATGAAGAGTTGCTGTCATCAAACAACATTTATCGGGAAATCGTTGCTTCTCAGCTGACGGAGGAGGAGAGCGCATGACGGGAAACAACGGGAACGCGCTCCGGCGGTTGGTGGGATACCTCAAGCCCCATCGAGGCAAACTGACGTTCGTCGGGTTCGCTGCCATCGCGAGCACACTGTTCAGCGTCGTCAACCCGAAACTGCTCGGGGACGCGACGAATTTCTTGTTCGACAGTTACAGGGAAGGCACGGGCGTCGATTTCGGATGGCTCGGCAAATGGCTAATCATGATGTTCGGACTGTATGCTTCTTCTTCTTTCTTTTCCTTCTTGCAGCAGTATGTCCTGGCCAGCGTTGCTCAATGGGTAACCGCGACATTGCGACAACAGGTCACGGAGAAAATGTCGCGCTTGCCTCTTCGATATTTCGACCGGCATTCCCAGGGCGACTTGCTCAGCAGGGCGGTTAACGACGTCGATAGCATCAATACTTCTCTTCAACAGGCGATCTCGCAAATTATGAGCTCCTTCCTGACCGTCGTCGGGATCGTCGCGATGATGCTCTATATCAGTCCGTGGCTCACGATTGTGATCGGGATCACCTTGCCTTTGAGCGCTCTTGCGATGAAATGGATAGCAGGAAAATCCAAGAAGTTTTTCGTTCGTCAGCAAGCGGAATTAGGCAATGTGAACGGACACGTCGAAGAGATGTTCGGCGGTCATCGGGTCGTGAAAACGTATGGGTACGAAGAGGAAGCGATCCGATCCTTCGATCAGATGAATAAGAAGCTCTATGATGCCGGAAGAAAGGCGCAGTTCGTTTCCGGCCTCATGATGCCCTTGATGACTTTTGTCGGCAACATCGGTTACGTATTAATCGCCATCGTCGGCGGCGTTCTCGTGTTGAACGGAAATATGCGGATCGGCTACGTTCAAGCGTTCATCCAATATACGCAGCAGATCAATTATCCGTTGGTGCAAGTGGCTGGTATCATGAATGTGATCCAGGCGGCGATTGCTTCCGCGGAGAGGGTATTCCGAGTTCTGGATGAAGAAGAGGAAGACCGATACGAGCCGTCGATCGGCCCTGCCGACAAAATCGAGGGGAGCGTTAGCTTCCGGAACGTCAGCTTCGGTTACGAGAAAGCCAAGCCGATCATTCGCGGATTCGATCTTGGCGTGAAGGAAGGCCAGACCATCGCCATCGTCGGACCGACGGGTGCGGGCAAAACCACGCTGATTAACCTGTTGATGCGGTTTTACGAGGTCGACGAAGGGAGCATCTTGCTAGGCGGCGTCGATTACAAGGATATGAGCCGGGAGCAAGTCCGAAGCCGATACGGTATGGTCATTCAGGATACGTGGCTGTTTAACGGAACAATCCGGGACAATATCGCCTACGGACGCGCAGGAGCGACGGAAGAGGACATCGTCCGGGCCGCCCGAAGCGCTTACGCGGACGATTTTATCCGCAAGCTGCCGGATGGCTACGATACGATGCTGGGGGAAGACGCCTCGAATATTTCGCAAGGGCAGAAACAATTGCTTACGATCGCCCGGGCGATCCTCGCCGACCCGACCGTCCTGATCCTCGACGAAGCGACGAGCAGCGTCGACACTCGGACCGAGATGAATATTCAGAAAGCCATGAAGGAATTAATGGCCGGCAGAACGAGCTTCGTCATTGCACACCGGCTGTCCACGATCCGGGATGCCGATCTGATCCTTGTCATGAACAACGGAGAGATCGTGGAACGGGGCAACCATCGGGAGTTGTTGGAACAAAGAGGTTTTTACGCGGATTTGTATCATAGCCAATTTAACGAAAAAGTAGCGATCTGAAGAGGAGCGAACGAAAATGACGTATATGTGCAACCCGATCAATATGGAATACAAATATCAATACACCGATTCAAGAGGGCTTAACGTCACTTATAGGGAAGCCGCGGATCCTTCAATGATTTTGTTCAAAGGCCAATATTATCTGTTTCCTTCGATGACGGCAGGATTTCTTGTCAGCGACAATTTGACCGATTGGACCTTCCATCCGCTGAAGGATGTGCCGGTTTACGACTATGCCCCGGATGTTCGGGTCATCGGAGAATATATTTATTTTTCTGCATCGAGTAAAGCCAAGAACTGTTCCTTCTACAGATCGAAAGATCCAATTAACGGCTCGTTTGAAGAAATCGAAGGGACATTTCCTTTCTGGGACCCGAATCTTTTCTTGGATGACGACGGCAGGGTTTATTTCTACTGGGGATGCTCCAATGTCACGCCGCTTTACGGGGTTGAACTAAATCCGGAGAATATGCAGCCTATCGGAGAACCGATCGCCCTCGTGCAGAGCAACATTGCGGTTATCGGTTATGAAAGAAATGGCGAAAATCACGTGCCCAGACCGCCGAAAGAGGTCGAGGAGATGGTTAAAAACCATGTGAAAATGAATCCCGGCGCTACGGAGGAGTTTTTGCAAATCATCAGGAAGTCCCTCGGGAATGTAGATCCGTATATCGAGGGGGCGTGGATGGATAAGCATAACGGCAAATACTATCTCCAGTATTCCGCACCAGGGACGCAATATAACGTTTATGCGGACGGGGTCTACATTTCGGATAACCCGCTCGGGCCATTTACGCTTGCGAAAAATAATCCGTACTCTTATAAGCCCGGAGGTTTTCTTCCAGGAGCAGGACATGGATCTACCATGGAAGATAAGCACGGAAACGTATGGCACAGTTCGACGATGAGAGTCAGCGTCAACCATATTTTTGAAAGACGGATTGGGTTATGGCCGGCAGGCTTCGATCAAGACGGAGAATTGTTCTGCAATCAACGCTATGGCGACTGGCCGTTTCAGATTGACCAAGCAGCCCTGAATCCATGGAACAATCCGGAGTGGATGCTGCTTTCCTACAGAAAGCCGGCGAAAGCTTCCTCGTTCGAAGAGGGAAAAGACGCATCCAAAGCGACAAACGAGAATGTTCAAACGTGGTGGAAAGCGGCGTCTAATCGTTCCGGTGAATGGTTTGAAGTCGATCTGAAGCAGGTATGCGACGTACGCGCTGTACAAATTAATTTTGCGGATGATCAGTTGAACCTTCCGCTTCCTGAGGGAGCAACGCTACAGCAAGTCGGACAAATTCAAAGATACTTGGACGAGAGGAAGCATGTGACTAGGTGGCTTCTAGAGGGCTCGGTTGACGGAACGGAATATTTCGTAATGGAAGATAAATCAGAAGCGGATACCGATTTACCGCATGATCTTGTTGTAAAAGAAGGCGGAGTAAAGGCGCGGTATATCAGATGCACTGTTAAGGAACTCCCTTTTAACCAGAATGCATGTATTTCCGGTTTGCGAGTGTTTGGGATCGGTGAAGGTGAATTGCCGAAAAGAGTAACCGGCGTTCAAACCAAACTGTTGAGCGAGCTTGATCTTTCCGTTACATGGGATAATGACGATGCTGTCGGATACAACGTGCTGTGGGGGTTTACGCCGGATAAACTCTATCACAGTCATATGGTATTTGGTGTCAACCAGCTCACGATTGGAGCGTTGATCAAAGGTGAACCGGTTTATGTAAGAGTGGATAGTTTCAATGAAGTAGGGATAACCGAAGGCGAAGTACGCAAGGCGGTTGAGTAATTCCGCACCGAGCTGTTCGATAATAACGACTGGAGAAATAAATTATGATTAAACAATGGAATGAAGCATGGTATTTTTCAAAAACAGCTTTGGATATCCCTCAGGGCCTTCCGGATGACTGGGAAGCGGTAGACCTTCCCCATACGTGGAATGGAAAAGACGGGCAGGACGGTGGAAATGATTATCATCGGAGAACTTGTTATTATGCCAAAAAGCTGTGCAAGGATGATATTTCTGCTGAAAGGCTTGTATAACTTGAATTTCAAGCTGCTAATTCGTCAGCTGATGTTTATGTGAATGGGCACCATGCAGGGTACCACGATGGCGGATATTCAACATGGAGAGTGAATATTACAGACTTGCTGGCAGACGAGAATCTTATTGTGGTTGCAGTTAATAATGCTCCCAATGCAAGAGTTTATCCACAAGAAGCAGATTTTACTTTTTATGGCGGATTTACAGAGCTGTGTCGGTTATAACAGTACCTGAATCCCATTTTGACCTGGATTATTATGGTGGTCCTGGTGTGATGGTTACTCCTGTCGTAAATGGCCGCGATGCTGAAGTTGATGTTCAAGTATCTCTTACAGGCACATTGCCTTCACAGCAGATCATTTATACGGTAAAAGCTGCAGATCAGGTAGTAGCCGAACAAATTACAGCTGCGGTTACGACCAGGGTAAAATTGATGATAAGTCAGGTGTATCTTTGGAATGGACGGAAGGACCCTTTCCTCTATTCTTTGGAAGTCAGATTAGTTGAAAATGGGAGGGAATTGGATAGACGAAATGTCAGATTAGGATGCCGTTCCTTCAAGGTTGACCCGGAAAAAGGATTTTTCCTGAATGGAGAAAGCTACCCATTGCGCGGTGTAAATCGACATCAAGACCGTCCGGAAATAGGAAATGCATTGTTGCCGGAACACCAAAACGAAGACATGAACTTAATCTGCGAGATGTGTGCTACAACGATAAGGCTTGCCCATTATCAGCATGACCAGTATTTTTATGACCTGTGCGATGAACGAGGAATGATCGTATGGGCTGAGATACCCTATATTGCGTGCCATATGGAGGGAGGAAGAGAAAAGCCCATTATCATGAGGAATTAATCAAGCAATTGTTTGTACGGCCTTATATATGGGCAACCCATGTCTGGAACATGTTTGATTTTGGCTCTGATGCAAGAGCAGAAGGCGGAAAGGACGGAATAAACCATAAAGGACTGGTTTCCTTTGATAGAAAATACAAAAAAGATGCCTTTTATACCTATAAAGCATAGTTGACCGATGAACCGTTCGTACATATCTGCGGAAAGAGATATGTGGACAGGGTTGAGGAGGTTACCAGGGTTACGGTCTATTCAAACCAGCCGGAAGTTGAATTGTTCGCCGATGGGAAAAGTCTTGGAAAGCAAAATAGCGATGTGCATTTGACGTACCTATCTCAGGCGAAACAAGGTTGGTTGCAAAAGCAGTAAAGTGCGAGGATGAAAGCAACACCGGATGGATATTTCTCCATAAATGATAAGGTAGGAGAAGTTGCGAGTAATCCTCAGGGGGCGTTAATCATACAGGAAATGCATAAAATATTAGCAGGTGATGGCTCTGAGAATAGTCAGGCTTCTTTAGCTTCTCAGATGGATGCAAAAATGCAAGAGATGGTCAATAGATTTACTGTTAGAAGGATTTGTGCAGGCAGGATGCCCAATGAGAAGCTGATTCAGCTTAACAAAGCGTTAAACCAAATTAAAAAATAGATAAATCATTCGTTACTACTCAGGTCTCCTTGAATTTTGGGAGGCCTTTTTCTGTAGTTTTAGAAGCAGCAAACCGCCTTTCCAAGAGCGCATAAAAAAATAACTCCCGTTTAAGGAAGTTATTTTCTAGGAAAATTGCGTTACTCCAAAATTTCCGGGTGAGCCCATTGGACGGGAGTCACCTTGCCCGCGTGCGAGCCGGCATCGATCACAATAGCGGAACCGCTGATGTAACGCGCCAAATCAGAGGCTAAAAACAAGGCCAAATGACCGATTTCTTTAGGGTCGCCTAGCCTTCCGTTCGGGGACAGGAGCTTCGCGTATTGAGAGACGACTTCCTCAGGTGCTTGTCCCCAGATGGAGGTTCGGAACGTTCCCGGACAAATCGCATTGACGGAGATGTTGTGCGGCGCATAGTCGAGGGCGGCGCTCTTCGTAAGACCGACCACGCCATGCTTGGCGGAAACATAAGTAGCCATGGAGCTGTTGCCCAATATTCCTGCTTGGGAAGCAACGTTAATAATGAACCCGCCAGTCGACTTGGTCTTCAGAATCGCTTCGACGGCGAATTTCATCCCCAGGAAGACGCCGCGTAAGTCGATCGCCATTAATTTATCGAACTCAGCCACCGAAAATTCATGCGTAGGTCTATTCTCCGCTGCAATTCCGGCATTATTTACAAGGCCATCTAATCGACCGTACGTCGCGACAGCGAAATCGACGAGTCCTTTTACTTCATCTTCTTTGCTTACATCCGCTTTGAAGAAGACTGCCTCTCCGCCCGCAGCTCGAATCTCCTCAGCGACCTTCGATCCCTTGTCGGCATTGATATCGGAAACAACGACCTTCATGCCGTTCTCCGCATAGCATTGCGCAATAGCCTTGCCAAGGCCATCCGCCGCTCCGGTTACAATTGCAACTTTGACTTTGACGCTTGAGAAATCTGTCATCGAATATCCTCCTATATTGAATGTTTACCTATCACCTCCACCTTAAGGCAATCCAGGTTGCTTCACTAACGTTTTTACGACTTTACGGATGGAATTTTCACGACTTTTTAAGTCGTGATAACGACATCTAAAAAGTCGGCTAAGTGTTAGTCTGATTTTTTCCGAAATGTTATCGTGAAAAGGGAAAGGAACTACAACGGAAATGGTATAGGAGGTTACAAATATGCTTGAAGCAGTGTCTTTGCGAACGGAATATCTGGATAATCCCTTGGGGTTGGATACGGTCAGGCCGCGTCTGGGTTGGAAGCTTCGAGGCGACGGAAGAAATGTGATGCAAAGCGCCTATCAACTGCAAGCATCCGCAGCTGAGAGCTTCGCTGATGTGACATGGGACAGCGGGAAAATAGAGACGAGCCAATCGCAACATGTGTTGTACGCCGGTACCGAATTGAAATCGATGCAGCACGTATTTTGGCGGGTTAAGGTATGGAGCAATGATGGAGTGGAATCGCCGTTCAGCGAGCCGGCGTATTTCGAAACCGGACTGTTGCACTCTTCGGATTGGAAGGCTAGCTGGATCGAACCGGAGAAAGAAGTAGACATCGACGCCTATAAACCGGCTCCATATATCCGGAAAGAGTTTACCGTGAAGAAGGGTCTCGTCTCGGCAAGAGCCTATCTGACGGCGAAAGGATTGTACAGCTTTTATTTGAACGGGATCGAAGGTACGGAAGATCATTTTACGCCGGGCTTCACCTCCTATCACAAGAGACTACAGGTCCAATCGTACGATGTGACTCGCCTTCTGCGCGAAGGTCCGAATGCGCTGGGGGTTATTCTCGGGGACGGTTGGTGGAGAGGCACCACCGGCGGGGCAAGCCTGAAAAACAACTTCGGCTATAAAGTAGCCTTCTTAGGACAACTGGTGTTGAACTACGAGGACGGTAGTCGCGAAATTATCGCCAGTGACGACTCCTTTAAGACGTCCCGCGGACCTTTGCTGAAGACGGACATGAAGGCGGGAGAGGTCTACGACGCCACGATCGATATCGACGGATGGAACAAGCTCGGGTATGACGATTCCGCATGGGAGCAAGTCGCCGTTACAGAGGATGGATACGACAACTTAATCGGTACCCGCAGCGTTCCGGTAAGAACGAAAGAACGTTTCAAGCCTACAGTGCTTCGGACGCCGAACGGAGAAACGGTACTGGACTTCGGGCAAAATATCGCCGGCTGGGTCGATATGCAGGTTCAAGGTGAAGCGGGGACGGAAGTCGTTCTCGTCCATGGAGAAGCGTTGGACAAGGACGGCAACTTCTCGTTGCAAAATCTTGCGCATGGAGAATTGGTGGATTTCCAAGAGGTTCATTATATTTTGGCAGGGAACGGTGTAGAGAGCTACCGTCCGCGCTTTGCCATCTTCGGCTTCCGTTATGTCCTTCTGAAAAATTACCCGGGTACAATCGATCCGCAGAACTTTACAGGGGTGGCTGTGTACTCCGACATGGATGAGACGGGCGATTTCACTAGCTCGCATCCGTTGATCAATCAGCTCGTATCCAACTCCAAATGGAGCCAGAAGGGCAACTTTATGGAGGTTCCTACCGACTGCCCTACACGGGAGAGGGCCGGATGGACGGGGGATGCGCAGGTCTATTCCAGAACGGCGTCCGTTTTCATGAACGTGTACCCTTTCTTCGAAAAGTGGATGGCCGATCTGGCAGCCGAGCAGTTCCTCGACGGATCGGTGCCAAGCACGGTACCCACTGTAATCGGATACCACAACTTAGCCGAATTTGATCGGCTTTCCAAGACAAGCACCAATCCGATGATGGCGTTCCGCAAGCCTGGAGTGGCCAGTATGCTTGACGGTTCTTCGGGTTGGGGAGATGCGGCTGTCATTATCCCGTGGACTATGTACCTATGCTATGGCGACAAGTCGATTCTGGAGAAACAGTTCGATTCCGCGAAGGCGTGGGTGGATTACATGGCAGCCTGCGCGAAAGAATCGAATCAACGATTTAAAGATACCCCGGTTTATCAGAATTATACCGATGGGGAGCTTGACGCGAATTACGTGTGGGATACGAAGTTTCATTGGGGTGAGTGGCTGGAGACCGACACGGAATTTACGGATCTGGCTGCGGTATTGACGAAAACCGGCGGGTGCTTCCCTGACGTTTCGACGGCTTATTTTGGCTATTCGACCAGGCTGCTTGCCGAAATGGCGCAAGTGCTTGGGAAGACCGAGGAAGAGGCGAAGTACCGGGAGCTCTACGGCAAAATCAAGCGCGTGTACAATCAGTATTTTATTAAAGAAGACGGTCAAATTCTTGAAGGCAGGCAAGCGCCGAATGTCCGTACTCTTGCATTCGGTTTGACGGATGACGACAAAAAACAAGCCGTTGCCGACAGGCTCGCGCAACTGGTCACGGAGCAAGACTATCATCTGAACACGGGTTTCCTGTCGACGCCGTTCATTCTCCATGTGCTGGCGGATTTCGGCCATGAGGATATCGCTTTCCGGTTGCTGGAGCAAGAGTCTTGCCCGTCGTGGCTGTATGCCGTCAGCAAGGGAGCGACGACGATCTGGGAAAGCTGGAGAGGATTGAAACCAGACGGCGAGTTCTCTGGATCGCTCAACCATTATTCGTACGGAGCTGTATGCGATTTCCTCTTCGCTGACATAGCCGGAATCCGTCCAGTATGGGACGTGCCGGGCTATAAGCATTTTATTTTGAAACCATTGGCTGGGGGAACGCTTACGCACGCGTCCGCTAAGTTCGAATCTCTCTACGGGACCATTCAATCGAGCTGGGAAAAGACGGATCAAGGAATCGCCTATCGTTTCGAAGTGCCGGCCAATACGACGGCGACGATCATGCTTCCGGGCAGCCAAGACGACCTGAAGAATGGATTCGAGGACTTCACGGATGTCCGTTATGAAGATGGACGCATCGTATTCACGGTTGGTAGCGGCGATTATCGCTTTACAATTTGATCGATGAAATTGGTTGCATATAAACTTGCATAGATGATGAAGGGGGGGATGGAAGTGATTGGGATTTCCTTTAACGGAAACTGGAATGTGGGAAAGGGTGGCAACTTTTCTGATACGGCTCTCAGGATGCAGCCTCCAAAAGAGGTTACGCTACCTCATGACGCGATGATCGAAAAAGAGCGTCTGAAGCCTGTCGAGAGGGACATCGCAGGAGCTTTCGTCGGGTATTTTTCCGAAGGTGAATACGATTATAAAAAGACGTTCTTCGTTCCGGATGGTTATAGGGAGAAAAGAGTAACCATCGAATTCGAGGGCGTGTACGCTAATGCAATGGTGTACATTAATGGAGATTTTGCCGGACAACATCCTTTCGGTTACTCGAATTTCTATGTTAAAGCCGACCGCTTCCTGAAATATGGCGAAGAGAACGAAATCAAAGTTGTTGCGATGAATTATAAGGATTCCCGTTGGTATTCCGGTGCGGGCATCTACCGCAATACCAAATTAATCGTAGGGAATCTGGTACATGTCGCTCTTGACGGCGTTAAAGTTTCCACTCCCGATATCAATAAGGAACGTACCGTAGTTACCGCCCAGACCATAGTCGAGAATGAAGGGCTTCATACACGAACGGTTACCGTTCAAACGGAAATCGTCGACTCGGCCGGCAATGTCGTGGCCAATGACATTGCGCCGATGACCCTGTTCGCCGGGGAAAGCGCGACGCTGCGCCAACGCGTATATGTAAAGCAGCCCAAGCTTTGGAGCGTCGATTATCCTCATTTATATGTTTGTAAAACGCGTATTTTGTCGGCCAATGAATGGCTGGACGAAGAAACGACTACATTCGGCATCCGTTCACTTGCGCTCGACCCGGAACAAGGACTATGCATCAACGGCGAAGCTGTGAAGCTACGCGGAGCGTGCATCCACCACGACAACGGAGTGCTCGGCGCGGCCACGTTCGAACGGGCCGAGGAGCGTCGCGTAGAGATTTTGAAGCAAGCGGGCTTTAATGCATTGCGAAGTTCGCATCATCCGATGAGCAAGGCGCTTCTTGACGCATGCGACCGCCTCGGTATGTTGGTCATGGACGAGAGCTTTGATGTATGGTCCTCAACAAAGGCTGCCCATGACTATGCACTTCATTTCCCTGTATGGTGGGAGAAAGACATTCAGGCGATGGTAGACAAGGATTACAATCACCCGAGCGTCATCATGTATTCGATCGGCAATGAAATACCGGAGTCCGGGAGATCGGTCGGCTCCGTTTGGGGACGGAACCTGGCAGATAAGGTACGGTCTCTTGACAGTACACGCTTTGTAACGAACTCCATCAACTTTATATTAGCTACGATAGAAGAATTTTTGAAGATGAAGATGAGTCAGACTAACAAATCGGTTGAGAATTCAGGCATCAATACGTTGATGAACTTCTACAGAGAGGCCATGGCCGAGGTGAATGAAAGCGAGATGGCAACGGAAAAAACAGCAGAATCGTTTGCTTACGTTGACATTGCAGGATATAACTACGCGGAAGCGCGCTACTTGTCGGACAAGGAACGTTTTCCGAACCGTGTAATCGTCGGCAGCGAGACTTTTCCTGCGAAAATTGATACGAATTGGAAATTGGTGAAGGAAAACGGTCACATCATCGGCGACTTTACTTGGACAGGCTGGGACTACCTGGGCGAAGCCGGGATTGGTAGAGTAACCTATGATCCTAATGAAAGGACTGTACTCGGCTCGTACCCATGGCTTACGGCCTGGTGCGGCGATATCGATATTACCGGACACCGTCGCCCGGTATCTTACTATCGCGAGATCGTATTCGGCTTGCGGAAAGAACCGTACATTGCAGTTCAACGCCCGGAGCATTATGGCAAACAGCCTGTTCCAACAAAGTGGAGTTGGAGCGATACCGTGTCCAGCTGGACGTGGAACGGTTATGAGGGGAAGCACGTCAAGGTGGAAGTGTATGCCGACGCGGAGGTCGTCGAACTTCTCGTGAACGGCAAATCGGTTGGCAAAGCAGCTGCGGGCGAAGAGCATCGCTACAAGGCGGAATTTGAAACGATCTACGAGGCTGGAGAGATTGTAGCGGTAGCTTACGCGAAAGGGGAAGAAATCGGACGGATGACGCTTGCTTCGGCAACTGGCCCCATCCAGTTGAACGTAGAGGCTGACCGGAATCAAATTACCGCATCCGACAACGATCTTTCGTTCGTGATGATCAGTCTGGTTGACGAAAAGGGTAATCTGTATAACACCGCCGATCGCAAAGTTACGGTCCATGTGGAGGGGGCAGGCAAGCTGCAAGGCTTTGGCAGCGCCGATCCGAAATCCGAAGAAAATTACTTTGATACCGAGCGTACGACGTTCGACGGAAAAGTACTGGCGGTCATTCGCCCGATGAAACCAGGCACAATTACGGTAAAGGTGAGCGCTGAAGGCTGTGATCGCAAGACCGTCGAGATCGAGGCTATTGATTAAATATCATACGAAGCATTGATCGTACTAAGGTAGCAGGTCGCAAAAATGGAGGTTATGTCATGGTACGTAAGGCTGTACAACAGTTTCAAATCAGATCGGTAGTCGGCACGGAACAACAGGCGATTGATGCTTTGAAGGCCGTGAAGGAGGCGGGATACGACGGAATCGAGCTGTGCGGGTTTCTTGTTCGGCCTTTGCCCCAAGCTGCGATCGCGATAGCGAAAGCCGCGGGCTTTGAACTGGAAAGCAGCGCCGACCTCGACTGGAAAACGATGATTAAACAATCCGGTTTGGAAGTCGTGGGTTTGCATGAAGATCTGGATATGATCTTCGCGTTAACAGCGAACGTCGTCGCCGATGCCAAAGCGTACGGAACGGAAAATATTATCGTTTCGGGCTTGAGAAGCTTCGATTTTTCGGATAAACAAGCCGTCGTTGACCTTGCGGAAAGACTGAATCAAGCAGGCAAGATGCTGGTGAAGGAAGGCCTCCGTCTGTTGTACCATAATCACAATTGCGAGCTGCGTAAAGTCGATGCGGAGAAAACCGCGTTTCAAGTCCTCATCGAACAAACGGATCCCAAGTATGTCAATTTCGAGTTCGATTCCTATTGGCCAACGGAAGCGGGATATGATCCACTAGCGCTCATGAACAGTCTTGGCAGCAGAATGAAGCTGTATCATATCAATGATCGGGGATTCCGCGTCACTGGACCGACCGCTTCGATCATCGAGTCGGGCAGCATGGAACTGGGATACGGCAATATGAATCTTAAAGCGCTCGTAAGTACGGCGAAAAGCTGCGGCGTGCAAGCCGTTATTCTGGAAACCCATACGAACTGGGTAGAGGATTCACCGATCAAATCGTTGCAGCTAAGCGCAGCATTCATGAATGAGTATGTCTAGGAGGATAATATGGCGACTTTCAAAAATCCCGTCATTCCGGGCTTTCATCCAGACCCAAGCGTTTGCAGGGTTGGAGAAGATTATTATTTAGTCACGAGTTCTTTCGATTACTTTCCCGGTATCCCGATTTTCCATAGCCGGGATTTGGTTAACTGGCGTCAGTTAGGGCATGTATTGACGCGCGAAAGCCAATTGCCGCTGAAGGGGCAGCTTCCCGCGGGTTGGTCGCAGGGGATATATGCGCCTACGATCCGCCACCACGACGGGCGATTTTACGTCATTACGACTAACATATCGATTCAGAAAAGCTTCTACGTCTGGTCGGAACGTCCAGAAGGGCCGTGGTCCGAACCGATCTTCCTTGAAGGATGGGGAGGAGTCGATCCATCCTTGTTATTCGACGAAGACGGCAAAACGTATTTGACGGGTACGACGAACTTCTATGGGGAACCGGTCGGTATTTACCAAGCGGAGCTCGATATCGAGAGCGGGAAATTATTGAGCGAGCGGCGGCTGATCTGGGAAGGTACCGGCGGAAGCCATCCCGAAGGCCCGCATTTGTATCGAATCAACGGATGGTATTATCTGATGGTGGCGGAAGGCGGGACGGAATATGGACACATGGAAACAATCGCGCGAAGCCGCAGCGCGTACGGCCCGTTCGAAAGCAATCCGGCTAACCCGATCCTGTCCAACCGAAGCACGCCAAAGCCTATTCAAGCGACGGGACACGCGGATCTCGTACAAGCCGCTGACGGCAGCTGGTGGTGCGTGTTTCTAGGCATTCGGCCGGTCGCGAACGCGAAACGCCATATTTTAGGCCGCGAGACGAACTTGGCGCCGGTCTCATGGAACGAAGAAGGCTGGCCGGCTGTCGGCAATCACGGCATCGCCGAGCTCGAGCACGATGCCGGGAATTTGCCTCTTGGAGAGCCTGTCGAGTGGGGAATACGAGATGAATTTCATTCGGACAAGCTTCACTCGGTTTGGAATTTCTATCGGAATCCCGTCCCGGAATCTTGGTCTCTTAAGGAGCGGACGGGGTGGTTGACGCTCAGGGGTCAGGCTTGCACCTTGAACGACAAAGAATCTCCGGCATTCATAGGTCGCAGACAGCAGCATAAAAACATCCAAGTCGAAACCTTGCTGGATTTTCAGCCGTCCGTGGACGGAGAAGAGGCCGGACTTGCCGTATTCATGAACGAGAAATTCCATTACGAGATCGCCAAAACAAGGAAGGATGGCAAGTCTAAGCTTCTATTGAGGCGTCGAATCGGAAGCATCGTACAAGTCACTGCGGAAACAGATTACGATGAACCGATGGTCATTCTTGGCATTCAAGCGAACGAAGTGTTGTATACGTTAACTTATGCGGCTCCCGGCAAAGAGCCCGTTGTCTTAGGCCAAGGAGAGACAGCATTTCTTTCCAAGGAAGTCGCGGGAGGCTTTACCGGCGTATACTTTGCGATGTACGCAACGGGGAATGGGAAGAACGCCGTAACGCCTGCTTATTTCGACTATTTCGACTATCTTCCTATGGAAGATAAACCGATGGATTTCTTCACGATCATGTCGTTATCGTAGAATCGCTCGTTTGAGCCTGATGCGAATCGGATTTCGGCTTTTGCGTTCACTATTCCAAACAGGATACAATGATTGATGCTCGGCCCCGGAATCAGAAAAGTCGTGAAAGCGTTATCCGATACGTCGTTAAAGTGTTAGTTGCCTTTTTCTTTAATCGCTATACTGATCTCAGCAAGGCAATTAAACCAACAGGGGGATATAACGATGAAAGGAAGCAAGAAACCGATTTATTTGATTCTCATTGCCATTTTGCTTATGGGCGTACTTGCCGCATGCTCCTCGAACAACGAGAAGAACGCCGGTAGTACGGGTAGTGGCGCTGCTAGCAGCACGCCTTCCGCCGGAGCTTCCGGAGAAGCGTCCGGAGATGTCAACGAAGCGATCAAAGATCCTTACGAGTTAACGATAGCCCTTCCGGTATTTGGTGCCGTTCCGAAGGATCTGAAAGACGTTCAGGCTGAAATCAATAAAATCACGCAAGCAAAAATCAACACGACCGTTACGATTTTGCCGATCAGCATCGGGACCTGGACGCAGCAAATGAACCTTATGATGTCCAGCGGCGAGAAGTTGGATTTGGCCTTCACCTTCGGACAAATGTATTCGAGCTCGGTTGCCAGCGGGCAAATTGTGGAGCTCGACGAATTGCTGAAAGAATATGGACAGGGAGCCGTCGAAGCCGTCGGCGCCGATAACTTAAAGGCGGCTTTGCTTAACGGGAAAACCTACGGCGTGCCCGTAACCGGGGCTTTCGCTACGCAATCGGCGATTTTCATGAGAAAAGACTTGGTGGATAAGTATAAAATTGATGTGAATTCCATTAAAAAATTTCAAGATTTGGAGCCTGTCTTTCAGACCATCAAAGACAACGAAGCGGGAGTGGTGCCGCTCGTAAGCGGATTAACAACTCCATTGGAATATCACCGAATGTATGACAAACTTGGCGACCGCTATGGCGTATTGCCAGGCTATGATAACGAATTGAAGCTAGTCAATTTGTTTGAAACTCAAGAATATGCCGATCAGGTTAGTCTGATGCATAAATGGTTCAAAGCAGGCTATATCAACAAGGATTCGGCAACGACGCAAACCACGGTGGAGGAGATGGTAAAAGCCGGGAAAGGCTTCTCCTACTTTATGGCGAACAAGCCGGATATGTTAGCCGGCGAAATCCGGTTGGTCGGTAAAGAGATGATTATGATCCCACTGTCGGAAGCTTACTCGACGACTTCGGATATGCTGGTAGGGCTGTATACGATTGCTCAGCAATCCAAAAATCCGGAACGTGCAATGATGATGCTCAATCTGATGTACTCGGATAGCGCCATTACGAATTTGTTGGCATGGGGAGTCGAAGGGAAACATTACGTGAAGGTGTCGGAGACACAAATTGATTATCCACAAGGCGTAAACAGCGAAACTGTCGGGTACAAAATATCAGGTTACTTGACCGGGAACCAAATGAACACTTACGTATTCAAGAACGATGAACCGGACCTGTGGGAAAAAACCAGAGCCTTTAACGATTCCGCGATCAAGTCGAAAGCGTTCGGCTTTGCTTTCGATTCCGCTCCTGTCAAGAATGAAGAGACTGCCGTTAAAAATGTTATTGAACAATATCGGAAAATCATCGAAACGGGAACGATCGATCCGGCCGACAAGCTCGCGGAATTCAACGAGAAATTAAAATCCGCCGGAATCGAAAAGATTATCGCCGAGAAGCAAAAGCAATTGGACGCATGGGCGGCTGCAAAGCAATAAAAGCAAGCCAGATCCCTAGGGATCTGGCTTGTCATTTAAAGTCCAGCGGTATGATGTCAAGTCCCTGAATTGAGCGATTTGGAAATTTTCTTGAGCAGAAAGCGTGCGAGTCAGGGAAAAAGGGCGCATCAAACCA
>NZ_JBHSED010000022.1:0-17857 GCF_042651945.1 Cohnella boryungensis
ATTTTACAAGAAAAGACGATTTTTTTTGCTCCTATTTTTAACATTCATTGAAAACGGGGCGTCCAGCAGTCAGCTTTGACTGGCTTTCTGGACAGCCCCTCTTGCGGCAATTGTTCTTTTATTTGTTGTTTTCAGTCAGCAAATTCATAATGATATCCAGCTGTTTTTCTACTGAAATCGGATCGCTAAAAAGAAATTTATTGAAATCGATGTTGTAGATCTTTCCCGCTTTCCCTGCCGGCGAATTTTGAATAAACTTGTCCACGCCCTTCAAGTCTTCCTCCGCGCCTTCATTCACGGCCAATATTAAATGGTCACCTATGAAATCGGGGAACACCTCGGCGGATATTTCCCATGTTTCCCCGTTAATAACGTCAGTTTTTACTTTTTCGGTTGGCTTCAAGCCTAAATACCTGTAAATAATGTTTCCTCCCATATTGGTGTCGCCGTAAACAAATAGCGAACCGGGGCGTACATTTAATATGGAGAAGGTTTCATCGGCACCAATAAGCGGACTAATCTTATCCTTGTAATCGGCTATTTTCGTCGCAAATGCCTCGTTCCATTGCCGCGCTTCCTCCTGCTTGCCAAGAATATCGCCAAACATTTCGACATCCTTGATCGGATCGCTGTGCTGCTCCACGACAATGGTTGGCGCGATCTGACTCAGTGCATCGTACCCGCCCTCCACGATCTCGGCGAATGGTGCCGTCGTTACGATCAGGTCGGGATCTAGCGACAAAATCTTCTCCGTATCGGGAGGATTTCCAACATCTGCAATGCCGGATGTATCGCTCAACAGAGTATTAGTCAGAAAGTAGGAACTCGCGCCTACCGGTTTTACCCCAACCGCCATCAGTTCGCCCAAATGAAAGAGGCTGACTACGCGCTGAGGCTTCACGGGAATTTCCGTTTTGCCCTTCAAATGCTCGTAAACACGCGTTTCTGCAGCGCCACTATTCGTGGCGGTCTCCGTTGAAGCAGGTTGGGTGGCCGGCGTCCCTGTATTGCTGCCGCCTGCCTGACATGCGCTCAGAAGCAAGGCTGTGCATAGCAGCATCTTGGCTCCGAGCGCGGATCTTGAAAATCTAAACATCGATGTTTCCCCTTCCTCATTGCAATGATAATAAGTCTCATTCTCATTATGGGAAGCGGCCATTGGGGAAACAATAGACGATTTTAACTGGCGTAATGGATTATGCTGAACCCTCTGCCGATTGTCCTCCCGAAATTGAAGCGGGGAGTGGCCGGTGTGTTTCTTGAACAAGCGACTGAAATAGTAGACATCCGCATAACCGACGCTGTTCGCGATTTCCTGGACACGAGCCTCTGATTTCAGCAAAAACTGCTTCGATTTTTGAATGCGTACATGAATCAGGTGTTCGATCGGGCCTACCCCTAGCTGACTCTTAAACAAGCGAGACAAGTAGCTCGCACTGCAATTGTAAACCCCGGCCAGTTCCTCGGCAGTAATCGATTCCCTATAATGCTCGTGAATATAGTGAATCACTTCAATGACCAGATTCGGCCTGCCGCCTTCCGTTGTGGACTTAAGGATTTGCCGTATGATCTCATACACGAAGGGAAGAAAAGCAGACTGCGCCTGCAGCTTGTCCATCGGGGTTGCTTGCAGCCATAGGCGATTCATCTCCTGACACTTTACCTGCAAAGGCAGCAATGCATAAGGAGAGAACACATACGTCATATGGAAGCTCTCCCGATCCTCCGGCGCCTCGCTATCAGCCTTATACAAAATCAAATAGCAGGAAAACTCGTCGCCCTGCGGCATAAAGCTCAGCTCCGCATTCTCCCCTCCATGTAAAATGTAAGGTGAACGCGCCCGATAAACCGTTCCCGACAGACTCACTTTCGCTTCTCCGTGGGTCGTTACCACAAAAAAACTTGTATGTGCCACATAGCGATCAGGGACAGTTCCATTCTCCGCACGAAGCTGACGAACATCCAGCAGGCGAACGGCCGCTCGGCTCCATCGTTCGACGTGTGCCTCCCAATCCATATGCGCTCCCCCTTCTCTCTATTTCAAGCTTGGTCGGACTTTTGCAAGTCTAACACAAATAACGCAATACCTTACTATAGCGAAAAATCGGTGATACCCTTTTTATAGGAATATTTCAAGGTATATGTTTCTTCTTTTCCATAGGGCATTGTTGCAATAAGTATACGAGTATAATCAAGCCTGCTCTCTCTTAAAACTCTTTTTACCAAGGCTATACCCCGTTCTTCTTCCGTAATAACACAAAATATATTAAGAGCATATTTTTTCGGGTCGGAAATGCATTTCCCCCTATCAAAGCCATCAACATAGCCTAAGTTAGCATCTGCTAGGGATATCTCCAAGTGTTCCATCACTTTATCTTTTAACCAATGGTCACGTTGGTTGCCATTTTCGCTTTTTAGTGGATACTGCACCACTAACCAAAATTTCTCACTCATGCAGATCCACCGGCCCATTACAGGTAATATATACTACACAAGCATTGGTCATACTTTCCACATTACCATGAATACTATCAGATAATTCATTATAACAAAGAAGCCTTGCCAGAGGGATGTTTACCAACACAGAATCTCGATTAACCGCAGCATCAAGTCTGCCATCTGAGCATTTGCTGATCCATCCCTTCAGATCAGATTTCTCCAACAATTGCTGCAACATGATCGTTACTTCCCCTCTTGTAATGTTAGCCTACGCCGGCACGCTCGATTCGTCTACGCTGCAGGCTATCTCTGATTAGGAGCCGAATAAAGCAACAAACCACAACCTTAAGCGGTTGTGGTTTGTTGCTGACGTCTAAGTAGCCGTATGTCGAAAGCTATCTCTTCATTGCAGTTTTTTAACCAAAATCGGAGTCAAACTATCTTTAAAGCTCGCATCTCCTAGCTGTCCGGCATTATTTTTTCCCCACGCCCATAAATTGCCGTCTTCCGTAATGGCTACGGCATGCTGATCTCCTAAAGCGATCGAGGTGACCTTCTCAATTCCGTCAATACGTCTCAATTTATGTACATTCTCAGATTCTAAAGGATCGTTTCCAATATTGTGCCCCAAAACCCATAGAGAGCCATCCTTTTTCAGAATTAGCGTGGATAACCCATTTGTAGCAATCGAAGAAACATCCGATAAACTTTTAATCTTTTCGGGTTGATTTACGAATTCCGTCTTAGCCGGCAGCCCCAGATTGCCTCTCGTGTTCTTTCCCCAGCCCCAGACCGTTCCGTCTTTCGCAATAGCGAAATTTTGCTGCCCCTGACCTTTGGATAATGCCGCGACATCTTTCAAGCCCTCAATCTGAACGGCCGAATAACTCGGGTTCATCTCAATATTACGAACGGTATAACTATTGTTTTCTGTAAACTTATCCGTTCTAAACTGCTTATCCGCTTGGACAAGCTTAAGATCTTCGCCATAAGCCGTCCATTTCCATACCGTTCCGTCTTCCCTCAAGATATTGACTCCGGCTTTACCGTCCCATGAAATATCTTTAGCATCGGTTATATTCTCAAGCTTGTGGATCCCATTGTAGAATACCAAAGGGTGCCATACCCATACAGATCCGTCTTTGTCGATTGCGGAATAAACCTCGCCGCCCGCGATTTTTACAATATTGGACAGTTCCTTGATTCGTTTGGGATCTGGAAATTCGCTAACAACCTCATAAGGCTTCTCGGAGAGGATCTTCAACTGGCGCCCCCACTCCCATACCGTACCATTCTTTTTCAGAAGGATATGGTTATCTCGGAAGGCTTGAATATCCGCTACGTCCTTTAAGCCGGGCATAAGTTGTGGGGTATTGTCTCGGAGCGTGTACTTATCTTTAATCGTATCCGCTATTCCTCCCCAATACCATACCGATCCGTCCGATAGTTGAGCAACGCTGTGATAATCGTAAGCGATAACGGTAGGCGGCTTGACGTCGGGCTTTGGCGCAGCAAGTGCCGGTACGGATAATACCACGGCTAATCCAGTTGCCAATAGAATCGACGAGCTAAATTTCGCCCATTTTCCTTTTTGTGCATTAACTTTCAACAAATCCACTCTCCAATCCTTTTTAATACTTCCAATATTTAAACAGAATTACCATCCAAAAAGTTCCTTATATTAGGAACTTCTCATAATTCTAATGATTGGGAGGCTAGGGGATACAGACACCCCCCTTAGGAAAATCATAATTCTCTGCAATAATTAGAGCCTAAAGCCCCTTGGGGACAGAAAGGTTCGGAAAGGCATTCGGAATAAACCAAGGAGCTAAGCGGCCTGTTCTCGCTTAGCTCCTTGGTCTTTGGCGTCCACCTCTGCCGACTGGTTAAAGGTCAAAGTCATTAAACAAGCAGCCGAAAGACACGCGTTGATTCGTCCTTTAAATCAAATTAGACTTCTTCAGCAATTGCTGCAGCATGATCACGAATCCAGTCGTTGCATCAACCGTTCAAACAGTGGTCTTTCCCGTAATTTTGTCATAGGACCAGATGTAAGATGATGCCAATACCGAGACGGATAGGCCTATCTTTCTTCTGCCTGCGACAACAAAAAAAAGCAGCCAACTCAGAAGAATCTGTGTAATGACTGCTTTCTATATTTTCTGGTTAGACACTAACTCCGTTGCAGACCGTTAGCCTGCAAAATGCCGTTCAAGATCACTTCAATTCCCCAATAAAACCGTTCCTTCGAAACGGTGTCCCCAGAGAACAACTCCTCTTTCAGACTGTGAATCAGCGGGAAACGAACCGGATCAGACGCTTGATAGGATTCCTGGATGGCGGTCATCTGTTCCTCTCCGTGCTTGGACCTGGCAGCCCTCTCGAAAGCAACTGAGGAAACGTACAACAATAACAGGTCCATCCCCCATGCAGCAGAGGTAGCCGTGATCCCCCCCTTGTGCAGGATCCTCAGCAAGTATTCATTCAATCGAAATGTATGGGTTCCGACTGGAATCACTTGAAGGGACAGCTCGGCAAGGCCAGGACGCTCAATCAGCAGCATCGCATACGCATCCAGAGCCTGGAACAGTTGCTCCTTCCATTTGCCATCCGTTAGCTCCGGCAGTACGAGCTCGCCAAGTCCATAATCCAGCACATAGGAGCTTAACTCCTGTAGATTCTTCACGTAAACATAAAGCGAGGAAGGTCCGGTATCCAGCGCTTTGGCCACTTTACGCATGCTCATGCCTGTCGCGCCTTCCTCTTTCAACAGCTCGTAGGCAGTCTTAACGATTAACTCATGACTGAGCGGTTCTTTGGCCGGACGAGCCCGGCGACTCACAATTGCACGGGTTGGTTTCATCATACTCTTCTTATATCATGCCGGATGCAAATAGTAAATCCGCCCGACAAACACTTTACGCTTGGATATTGTACTGCTCGATAAGCGAATTCATCAGGTTGTTAAGCTTCGGGGCAGCATCATCCGAGAAGCAAAGGACAAGATTGTCGTGAGACTCGCGAGCCTTCTCCGATGCATACTCGTACATCTTCTCTTCATACTCCTCGATAGCCTTAGCTTGATCTTCATTCCGTACGATAGCCAGCGCAAGCTCCATTGCGTCTTGCATCGCCAGATTGACGCCTTCTCCAGCAAAGGGGGACATGACGTGGGCCGCGTCACCAATCAGAGTAACACCGGAATTCCGCTTCCACTGAAACCCTACCGGCAACATGTAGATCCTTCTTGGAAGAACAGCGTCATCTGCGTAGCGGATATATTTTTTTAGAGATTCATTCCAATCCTCAAAGATCTCCAGCAGCTTAGATTTTGCTTCCTGCGGCTTATCCGCACTTATACCGCTGGTCTGAAGCCATTCACGTTCTGCCTTAAGACTGGCATAGACCTTAATCCGTCCGTCGCCGTTCAGTTGACCCAGAATCCCTTTGTTATCATCCAATGCAAACATCTTGCCGCGCCGGTTGAATGCAACAAGATCCGGGTAGCGATTGGCTGCGTCCACAACATTAAGCTCAAACATCGTCAAGCCTGAATAGCTAACATCCGTATCCGAAAGCATAGGACGGACTCGAGAGAAAGCACCATCAGCTCCAATCACAAGATCGGCCCTATCGACGAACCCATTCTCGAAATGAAGCTCGGTCATCCCGTTATCGAGGGAACAAGCCTTATTAAGCTTATACCCGTATCGGAGGATCGTAGGATCAAGCTTGCTCAAGAGCAAATCACAAAGCACTCCCCGGTCGATCTCCGGCCGCCCCCCTTGCTCATCCTCATCGGCCACTTCGTCAATAAAGCACTTCCCCGTCTTATCGAATAGCCGAAAATCCTCCCCCTCATAGCGAGCCACCTGTTGAAAAGCCTCAAAAAGACCGGCTTCCTTTAGCGCTTGTTGACCGGAATTTTCATGAATATCTAGGGAACCTCCGCGTTCATGGCTCTTGTCTTCTAGCTCCCGCTCATAAATGACAGAGGGGATTCCGTGCTTCTGAAGAATAAGCGCAAGCGTAAGTCCACCAGGACCGCCTCCAATAATTGCGATACGTCTATGATCATTCCTCGTTGTTGTTTTCATGGTAAACATCTCCTTAGTATTTTTAGCTGTTAAGCTGACATTACTTAGATTGAATTTGAAAATATGTGGAAGTATTAGATTCGGTACGCTTTGCAAAAAATAAACTGAGAAGGAGTGCCGCAATCGCAAACCCCAGAGTTATCCAGAACGTGGAACCGAAGGCATGCCCCAACTGATCGAGAGAATGATCGATTGGAAGCTCTCTGATCCTCCCGGCAAGATAAGCCATCGTAATCGTCACACCGAAGGAGGACATAATTTGCTGGGCGGAAGTCGTGATCGGGGTCACGCGGCTGACTAATTCCTTAGGAGCCGACTTAAGCACATGGGTATTGATCTGCATCATCGTCAATCCTTGGCCAAGCCCTGCAAAGGCAAAGCTGCACATGATGTAAAACGGACTGCTATGGGCAGTAACTTGCGTCAAAGCAAGTAACGATCCGGACAAAGACAGAATGCCGATTATCGCGACCGGTCGAACACCGTAACGGTCAAACATTTTACCGCCAAGGTTGATCCCGATTGTCGACAAGACCGCCTGCGGGATGACATACAGTCCCGCCTCAAGAGGCGAAAATCCCTTTACCTGCTGCAAATAAAGAGGGAACAATAGAATGCTGCCGAACAACGCTATCTGATTAAGCCATGCGACGATAATCCCATGTACGAATGCCGGAGAACGGAACACCCTAAGCTCCAGCAGCGGATATTTCTGCCTCAGCTCATGCCGGATAAATACAGCCAGCACCAGGGTACCGAACAGGATTGAGCCAAGCGTCCATACATCAGACCAGCCCTTCTCTCCAGCTTGATGAACCCCGAAGACAAGCGCGACGGCGGAGATCGGCGCCAAGAGTGCGCCGATTACATCGAGCTTACTGTTGTGCCTTGGCTTCGCTAGGGGAAGATATCTCCACGCCAATAGCAACGCGACAAAACCAACCGGCACATTGAGGACAAAGATCCAGTGCCAATTCATAAACTCAATCAACCAGCCAGAAAGCACAGGACCTAGAATTGGCGCAAGCAGCATCGGAATGCCGAGGATGCCCATGACTGAACCGCGCTTATCGGGAGGCGAAACAGAGAACACCGTTGCAATCCCGATCGGGGCTATCATGCCTCCCCCGAGCCCTTGCAGGATACGGAAGAGGATCAGTTGCTCAGGCGTCTGAGCCAGTGCACACAGCATAGAAGCGATCACAAACAGCACAATACTCGTCATAAACATTCGTTTCGACGAGAAACGGTCCGAGAACCAACCCGCGAGCGGAATTACGGCTGATAACGACAACGTATACGACGTAATGACCCATTGTATGGTGCTCAGATTGGTCTGAAAGGCGCTTACCAATTTGGGAATTGCCACGTTCATAATCGTACTGTCCAAAATAACCAGAAACATCCCCGAAGCCACTGCAAGCAACACTGGCAATATTTGTTTCAATGAAAATTCGGCCTGCGCACTTGCTGTGTGATTAGCTGGCCCTATATTAATTATCCCCACTTCTCTCTGCATGAATTTCAAGGCATGCTTATTGAGCTCTGATAAGCACATTTCATTTATATCATCACGAACATCGTTCGTCAAGAACAGTGTTCGTTAGTGAGTTAAGAGCGTGTGGTACAGAAATTGACAGATACAGCCGATTAGATACGCTATTCTGCCGCAGCTGATCATAATGGCAGCTCTAGCGAAACGAGCTGGCTGGGGAGACTCCCGGTTTCTTGCCACAAAAAAACTCTGACCTCGTGCGGTCAGAGTTTTTTGGGTGGGGGCTAAGTAAATCCACAAATCGCCGAGAGTTATTTTCTAGCCTCAACTGTTCTTTAGCAACGCATCAGCCACCGATGGAATAATCCGTTTAAGGATCTTCAGCAACTTAACCTTGCCGATCGGCACCTCGAGTCGATCGCGCCTGTATGCATGCCAGAACTGCTCTGCAAGCTGCCTTGGAGATAGCTTCACCCCGTTGCCTCTCCCCCTCGTCATCTCGGTGTCCACGAGTGGCGGTATGATCTCGAACACCCGAATTTGCGTCGATTCCAACTGGTACCTTAACGCCTTCGTGAAAAGATGGATGCCCGCTTTTGTCGCGCAATACACGGGAGCGCTTTTTTTCGGCGAAATGGCCAGTCCCGATGATACGTTCACGATAGCAGCTTCCTCCCTAAGCGCGAGCAAGGGCAGCAGCTTCGCCGTCAGTCGGATCGGAGAGGTCAGATTCAAACCGATTTCTTCAGAAATCCGTTCGCCGATCTTCCCATCTTGCGGGTCAAGAAACGACTCTAAGTACTGCATCGCCGCATTGTTCACGAGCACGCTTAAATCGGAATGCTTCTCGTTAAGCTTAGCCGCAAGCGAATCGGTTTCCTCTTCCGAGCGCAAGTCACAGACGTATGCGACGATGTCCGGACATTTGTCTTTCACCGCATCCAGCTTTTTCTGGTCTCTTCCAACGACAATCACCTTATTCCCTTCGTGAACGAACCGTTCCGTCAAAGCCAGTCCAATCCCCGATGCGCCTCCCGTAATGAGTACCGTATGTCCTGCTTTTTTCATCAATCCATCTCCTCTCTCGTCCCCTTATTCTAAAAGAAGGAGTGGAGATTCTCATTAACCTAGGTTAATCTTCGGCGAATCCGGCTCAGCGCGACGGGTGTAATACCCAGATACGCAGCAATGTGATACTGCGGGACCCGGTGTTCCAAATGCTTGTATCGACCAAGAAATAGACGGTATCGCTCTTCCGCAGAAAGCATAAGCAGCTCCCTTTCGCGTCTTTCCTTGCTGATGAACATACGCTCGGCGATTTTTCGCCCAAGCTTCTCCCAGCAAACGTGCCTATCGAACAGCGCCTCAAAATCCCGAAACCGAACGACGAGCAGCTGGCTATCCATCAGCGCCTGGATAGAAAAATAGGCTGGTTCCTTCATCAACAAAGAGCTGTAGGACGCCACAAATTCGTTCTGCCCACAAAAGCTCTTGTTATATTCGGCGCCATCGGATGTCGTATAGTAAAGTCGAAACAGACCACTCAAGCAAAAACCAATATCCGCCGTTAGTTCCCCGGCCCGCACGAAATGGCTCTGTGAAGGCACGATTCTACTTTCGACCAACGCTCGGAAAAACTCCCGCTCCTTCGGTGGAATCTCGACAAGCTGTTCGAATGCAGACAATAAAAGCTCGATCTCTTTCTCTTCGACCTTCATCTCCAATCCCCCCTACTCACCATTTATTCGTGGTGTGTACGGTGTTTCCTTCGGCGAAAAACAAAGTATATCCTGATACCCGTTGTGTATATCGCAAAAATCCACAACCTCATGCGGTTGTGGATTTACATGGTGGAGGTGAACCGTGGCCTTGCAAAACCACAATTCGCCGGAGTTTGATGTTGAAATTGTCTGGGAGGACCTATATCCTTGGACATATTCCTTTGGACAGTACGCAAGCGTAAATTAAAGGTTATATATTTACAAACAAACTGTATGTATGTTATGGTGAGTCCATATTAAAATAAAGGGGATGTTTACCAATGATCACTACAAGCTTCTACCCTGTTATATTGACGGAGAAGGTTGCCTTGAGTTCAACATTTTACTCAACATATTTTCAATTTGAAAAGGTATATGAAGCCGACTGGTACGTGAGCCTTAGATTGACTAATGGTAAAGTCCCTTATGAATTAGCTCTCTTGGACGCATCGCACCCTACCATACCGCCTGTTTACCAAAAGAGAGTCCAAGGTTTGATTCTAAACTTTGAAGTAGATGACGTGGGTTCAGAATATAAGAGACTTATTTTGAATGAGAAGCTGCCCTTGCAACTCGATATTCGTAATGAAGAATTTGGACAGAGACATTTCATAACCAGCGATCCTAATGGTGTATTAATTGATATCATACAAATTATCCCACCATCGGAAACAGAGAGTGCTAAGTATGCAGATCAGATATGGTTGAATAATAACGATGGTGAAATGGAATGAGTACTACGGTACAATTAAAACATTATTTTGCTGGAGAGTTGGCCGTTCGTCTTTGCAGATTGATTAGCCCGTACTATCCTGATTTCCCTGCAGAAGTATTCGTCGAATCCGTTATAAAAAGGGTCGAACCACTTGAACTAAAAGAACGAGTCGCCGTAATTACCGACCAATTAAGACAAGCATTGCCCTCTGATTATTCGGTAGCGCTGAACATTCTATTGCATATTCTTGGACCGGAGAATGAAACCGAAGAGGGAATGTTCAACAATGGATATTTTCTAATGCCTGTTGCCTATTTTGTTGAAAAGTATGGGCTAGAGAACTTCGAGATCTCCATGCATGCTATGTATGAGATCACAAAAAGATATACATCAGAATATGCCATCCGTCCTTATCTTGAAGTTCACCTAGAAGATACAATAGATCAGCTAAGGCAATGGTCGCGTGATGCTAACCCTCATGTCCGCCGTTTAGTTAGTGAAGGAACCCGCCCACGTCTTCCCTGGGCAAAACGAATCCACGTAATCAAGGGAGACCCTGCTAATAATCTTGCCTTACTGGAGCGCTTGTGGGATGATCCTTCCTTCTATGTAAGAAAATCTGTGGCTAACCATTTGAATGATTTAACGAAAGACTATAAGGAAATTACACTTAACTGGCTAAATAATCGATTGGAGTATGAGGGGAAGCATCGCACCTGGATGATTCGTCATTCACTGCGATCATTAACAAAATCAGGAGATCATGCGGCAATAGCACTTTTGGAGAAGCTTTGAAAGCAGTCTGATTAATGGGCAAGAAGAGATCGGGACAGGAGACAAACTGTTTATGAGAAGAAACAAAGAAGAAACGAATGAAACCATCAACAGATTGATAGAAGTTTCCAGAGGTTATTTTACCGAACACGGGTATGCGGACTCTGCTTTGGAGGATATTGCCAAGGAATCCAGGCTTACACGAGGGGCACTCTATCATCATTTTAAGAGTAAAAAAGGTCTCTTTCATGTTGTACTGGAGTCGGTTCAGAAAGACGTTGCAGAACGAATTGAGTCGGAAGCAGCGAAAAGTGAGGATGTATGGGAACAGTTGCTCCTTGGATGCATTGCATTCGTAGCTGCCGCAGTTGAGCCTCAGAACAAACGCATTATGCTCGTGGACGGACCCGCTGTATTGGGATGGGAGACTTGGCGGAGTATGGACGAACATAACTCCATGCGCTTACTACGGGGGCAACTGCAAACTATGGAGGAGCAAGGATGCCTCAAACAGGGGTCGATTGAAGCAATGACTCATTGTCTATCTGGAGCCTTGAATGAATCAGCGCTCTGGATTGCACAAATGCCAGATTATGAGCAAGCATTAGCGGAAACCAAAATCATCATCTCCAATATGTTGAATGGTTTTAGAAGTTAAGTTGAATAAGCTGTAAGCAAAAACCACATCCTCATGCGGATGTGGTTTTACATGGTGGAGCCGAGGGGAGTCGAACCCCTGTCCGAAGATCACGCCACGCGGCTTTCTACGGGTGTAGCTGCAATCTTGATGTCACCTGAACGGCCGCCTTATTAGGTTGAATTTCACGTCTATAATTGTATAATTGTTATAACAGTTAAATATAATTATGAGGCACACTTATGAATAGGATGGTTGAGATGGAACGAAAAGTAACCAAATTTGGTAACAGCCTGGGGATAACCATGACTGACGCATTGAAGCAAATTGGATTGAATCAAGGTGATACAGTCAACATTGAGGTTAGTCCAGACTCAGCGGAAATTATTATTAAAAAGTCAACAAAAGTCTCATTGCCTGTAGGAATCAGCCCAGACTTTATGACTGCTTTGACAGATGTCATTGAAGAATACGATCAAACGCTTCAAGGACTGAAAGATAGATGACGCAAACTCGTTATTTATCTGTTCAGGAAGTAATAGCCATTAATGTAGCCATGATTCAACGTTACAGTCCAGGGGAACATATTGGCGTTAAAGAAACTGGGTTGCTCGAATCAGTTGTCCACCGACCGCAATCCTCGATATTTGGCGAAGATGCTTATCCCACTATTTATGAAAAGGCTGCCGCTTTGTTCGAATCGATTGGGCAAAACCATCCTTTTCACAATGCAAATAAACGAACAGCTTTTACAGCACTGGTTATATTTCTGCGTTACAATGACCTGCACTTTAAAATGGATGCCCAGAAAGCAGAAGATTTTACGGTGGATATGGTTAATCATCAATTTGATCGTAGACACGCCGCTACAATCATTGAAGCCCACTCCACTCCAATAACAAAATAAAGAGCAAAAACACCATCCTCATGCGGATGGTGTTCATAGTGGTATAACTCCTCCTAACTGCCGCTTTAACGACATACAGCTAATCATCTTCTCTGAAATGAATATGCTCGTGATGAATCCCATCCATGCCGACAATCTTGCCACTCTTCTTGTGAAAGTAGGGAAACATCCGATTGATGGGCAGCTTCAGCAATTGATAATTCATATCTTTCTGCAATCCTTCCAGTTCTTTCACAGCTTTTTCGCGTGAAGTGAACAGTCCGACGGGATAGAAATTAGGGAAACTGCTCTTATTCTCCGCTACAAATATAGCCCATACATACTCATCCATTGTCGTTAACCTCCACCTTTATTGCGTCGCTGAGAAGCCTAAGTAATCTTCATAATGACGGGATAATTATTCAAAAATTTGACTTCGAAGAATCGTTACAGCAGCTACATCCCTGCCGTTCCAGAGCTTGAAACAATATCCTTGCTGCCATGAGTGCCAGGGTGCACTCTCTGCAATAAACTTTACCTCTGCATTGGTTTCCCATGACTCAGGTATCCGCCCTATGATCTTCACAAGTACCGTCCACGCGGTTGTATCCTCTTCGCGCCTTTGCCAAGACCCGTAATCGTTACGACAGCACCCAATATAAGCGCATTCTAAAACGTAACAGCACCCGTCTGGAATCAGTTCTGAAGCATCTGAGCAATTCCCTAGAATCGATCGTCCTGGAATCTGTCCTTGAAGGCATACTCGCGATCGAACCCCAATGCCTCCTTCGGAATCGAGGGCTAACGCCCCCTCGTTACTTGCTCTCCCCAATCGCTCGCCACCTATATTTATAGCTTGCGGGTCTTTATGCCAAATATAATCACTAAATTTCAGTATAGAAAATAAGTTGTCATCAGTAAATTCCTGAGCATTTGCGCCTGTCGTTTTTTTGGAGTATCGCCATCAATAAATGGCTACAACCCGAGTTGTAATTCATAATGCTCGCCTAGAGCATTCGCCAATGGTTTTCCAATACATATTTGACCCATTTTGAGCTGTAAATCATATGTGGCCAGCGAATCCCATTCTTCTTTCTCTTGCCAATTGAAACCTGAGCTCATCACTAGCAGATGATCAATTGTAATAGTATTCTTTAATCAGAATCTGTAACCAACATTGGAAGGTAGTCAACTATCGGGATTATGAGACTTGAAATAAGCCCCTTGTCGTAAGCAATACAGATTAACGATGAAGCTAAAGCCCTTTATTAATTGGTTCCTGATGAAAAGCTTTTTCAAAGAGCGCAAAATATTATGTGTATTTTACAACAGATTTAGTACAAGCTTTACTATTTACTTTGACGTCGCGTCAACTTGTATCCTTATGCTAAGGGAGGGACGGACATGGAACTGCAAACCATTAGCGAGGTTTCTAGGCTGTTTGGCATTTCGACCCGGACGCTGAGATATTACGAGAAAATCGGGTTGATCAACCCTATGAAAAAAGTAGACTTCGCTTATCGCGTATATGATGCTGATGCCGTTATGCGCCTGCGTCGGATTATTGTGTTGCGCAAACTACGGATACCGCTCAGACAGATAGCTGAGATATTAAAAAGTGCCGACGCACGCATTGCTATCGAGACGTTGGAGCATAATCTTGCCGAAATTGAAGATGAAATCGCTGCGCTCGCGACCATTCGCCGTGTTATAGAAGTATTTATTGAAAGGTTGAACTATGGCGGCATGAAGTTCGCATTGCCAGACGATGAAAATTTGCTGGAGGTTGTGGATGCGCTGACTGTCTCAAAAATCAATTTTAAGGAGGAAAAGTCAATGAATGAACTGAGCCAAGCCAACGAGAAGCTCACCAATCTAACAGATGTTAGGATAATATACCTGCCGCCCATGACTGTGGCTGCCGCCAGCGGGATTGGAGAGGATAGCGAGGGAAAAGCCTCTGATATAATTAACCGGTTTGTGAGGGAAAGTAATCTGCTCAAGATCAAGCCCGATATTCGGCACTTTGGATTCGATTGCTCCGCCGGTCAAACTGGCGTAGGGGAACCCTCGCGCAAGTATCAGATGTGGGTCACCATTCCAGAGGATATGGACGTGCCGGAACCGCTTATCAAGCGCACTTTCTCAGGCGGCCTGTATGCCGCGCATATGATCATGATGGGGAATTTCGACCATTGGAAATTGCTGCATGATTGGGTAGCAGAGAATGATAAGTACGAAAATGACTGGCGCACCGTTCGTTGTTCTCCCTGCGAAGACGATATGGACAGATGCATGGAGGAACAGTTGAATTTCTGGGGCAACCTGCAAAATCCAGAATTTAACCTAAGTGATATGCAGCTGGATTTATTGTTTCCAGTAAGGTTAAAGAATTGTTTTTAGTTGAAACCGTAGGAACTGCGCCACTGCCATCCGAGATTCCTCGGATTCAGAGTCCGCAGTCTCGTGCGCGATCGAACCCCCATGTCCTCCTCCGGACTGGGGCGACTCCCCCGTTTCTTTCCACATAAAAACTCTGACCTCATGCGGTCAGAGTTTTTTGGGTGGAGGCGAATCGTGTCTGTATGAAACCACAATTCTTCACTCTCTTCCTCTATTCCCTTTAATACTACATTCGTTATAAGCCCTTACTTGAATGTATCGGGATATTTCGCTAATTCTAACTGATCTTCTATCGGAAAAATATCAGTAATCGGTTTATAACTTATTCGGATAATTCGTTCATTATCTTGGGCGGTATAGGGTTTGAAATCAGACTCTATTCCACCCCTTAGTTGATTATCCAGTTGTAAGGATAATACTGGCTCAACTTTAGAAAAGTTAAAGTTCTTCAGTTCAATTGAGCGTATTGCCTTATTGCGATAATCTCGATAATGAATCGTTAAATTCTTCATATCGAATACAATACTCCAATAAGTAAAAGTAGGCGGAATCTTGTGCCCAACCCATCTCCAGATGCTTCCAAAAGAGGGCTTCACCGACACTTCTTCTAAAACGGTAAAAGCCTCCTTGATCGGAATTTGCGAAGATACATACTGTAGACTCTTATTCTCCACTATGCGATAGGCAAGTGTAAAACGGTCCAGAGAATTCACTCGCTTCGACAGCTTAGATATAGAGGTTCCTTTGAATTTGTTCGCATATTGTAGTGACTTATCGAAGCTGGTATTCGTTACCGTAAAGTACTGTGCATCCTTGATCACCTGTGGCTTTCCAGCAATAAATTCAATGATGACGGTATGTCCTGAAGCATCTGAAACCGTATAGTGCAGCTCATACATTGATTTTTCTAATCTTATGTGATCTAGATTATTGACCACTTCTTCTACCGAAGCATACTGGTCTAACTGATATTGAATCCATTGCAGCTCATTTAGAGCAGGTCTGTTGTCTGCTTCCGGATATTGCCCATCCTCATGATACATCATAGCAATAGCCAAGCCTCTTTCATTCATTCCACTCGACGGTAACTCACGTCCAAACTGCGTGAAGGTAACACTTCCATATTTAGATGTCCACGTTACTCCCTTTTTGCCATCTTCCCTAAGAGAGTCCTTCAATAAGTCTCTCTTACTTACTACAATTAGGCCATGCCCATAATAGAAATCATAGTTTTGTCCCAGTAAAATGGATTCATTATTTTGAAGCGTAAATGTAGTACACATAAGAAATCCCTCCAATAAAATAAGCTCCCTAGATTTCCAAGTCAACTTCCTTCTCGTTAACTTGAAATTACCAAAACGCTCATCTTATTGTTTGATTCTTATTGCTACTTTTATTTGTATTATCGAATTGAAAATGAAATCCCCATTGTTGAGTCTTCTCGATGTGGTCCTTTAAAATTTGCACCATATCTTTCAAGCAATAACTCATTTGTTAGTTCGTACTCTAAATAAGGGATGCGATAACTATATAGGAACTGATAGGTATTAATAATTTTCTCTTCTTCACCTGCAAATAGCTTACCTTCATGGTTATAGGTAACCATCTTCGCGTATTCGATGCACTTTGCTGTCATTCCTAACGGCAAGTCAGAGTGATCAGTAACCTCCACAGCAATTAACTCTTTATATTGAGCAATCTCTTCAGAATGATCAATATCATAACAAACACGATAAATGGTTTCATTCACACAGTTTGGTATCCGCTCAGCCTCTTGTATAAAATGCTCCATTGCTTCAATCACTGTGAAGCTGTTATTATCGTTGGTTACTCTTTCAATGCCCACCAGTCTTAAATCTTTTATGATCTCAATCTTCTCATTAACTACGATTTTTCCACTTACGTTTTTTATTTGCAGCTTAATTGCATCTATATTAATTTTATTCGTCCTGCTTGAACGCCAGTTATAATCATTCATGCTTCGGAACCTAGCAGGGGGATAATGAAATAGCTTCTTGAAATTACGTGTAAATACTTCTTGCGAATTAAAACCATACTTTACAGCTGTCTTTAAGATGTCATCATTTGTGTTGCGAAGATGCTCCGCTGCCTTACTAAGTTTTCTTCCTTTTATGTATTCGTGAACGGTTATACCAACAATCGCTTTAAATAATCGGTAAAAGTGAAACTTGGAAATATAGGATTTACTCACAGCTTCATCAATATCGATTTCCTCATCAAGATGATCTTCAATATAATCAATAAATCTCTGAGTTCCTTGAAAGTAATCCAACAATAACACCTCTTCCCGTCGTGATTCACAGTCATTATATGGGATTATGCTAGTCATGTAACTACTCCAAGCATCGGAATCTCATTAAGGGTACATTGGTCATTTACTAGGATTATGCTTACCATACATTAAAGAGTCGAGGAAAAGCAAAATCCACAACCTCACGCGGTTGTGGATTTACATGGTGGAGGCGAGGGGAGTATCCAATTCCTCATTATACTTGCTGACGAAGCTTGATCGACGATGACAATCTTAGCGGTAGAATTGAATTGCGTGCTCAGACTGCTCCGCAGCCTTCCGCGCGATCGAACCCCAATGCCCTCCTTCGGACTGGGGGCAATCATCGACCCTCGCTACT